>CALBIE010000170.1 GCA_937893495.1 uncultured Verrucomicrobiales bacterium
TGTCGATGAGGTAAAGCTTCACATGTCGAAACACTGGCTGGAATGGGCTTTTGCATTTGCCGCAATTGTTATTATCTATCTTTTTATCGATTCTAAGGTTGCGTCGGCGAAAATCACAATCCAACTGGGGGCGCAGGACAAAGAATTGCAAGAAACTCGTCAAAGGGTCAAAGAATCGCTGAACGGTGACCAGGAACAAGATATAAAAATTGCGGAAACCATCGTAAAAATAGGCGGTATTGAAAAAGGTCTCGATGAAACAAAGTCTGAGGTAAAGGCATTGAGGGTTGATGTTCAATCTGCTGTCATAAAGATTAGGGGCAAACAGCAGTTGGAACGAGGTAATTGATTCAAAAAGGTGTCACAGTCCCAAGGGTTGACAGTCAAGGTGGAATCTTGAAAAAACGGTGGCCTCGGAGAACGGACGTTTTGCACCCGTGAATGGGCCAGTTCCGAAAATTGACAATCGCATCTGTCGGCCAGAAGCCCCTTTCCTTCGACGGTTGCCGCCCATGAAGCAGGAGCGGAGCCGAAATCCTTTTGTGCCGGGCTGACGGTGTGTGCCCCTCCCACCATCAAGCGACTTCTGCGAGACGATGCCCGCCGATCTCGCCTGACGTGACCAGGATGACAGAACTATCCATAGCCAGTTGCTTGCCAGCGGTTCTTTTCAACCCGTCCGCGCCGTCACTCTCAATAAACGCCGGAGATTTGGATGGGTTTGTAACGCACGATCGGGTCCAACAATTCTCGCGGAACGCCGCGTTGAACCCGGAGTTGTCCGATGTCGAACAGGACATTCATGATCGTGGCCATGAGGTTTTCAATGCCGACCGGATCGCTGTGCGGCACGTCGTTGTTGCGCGCGGCCCGGCCGATCACCTGCCCGGTTTCCAATCCGCCGCCGGCCAACGCCAATGTGCTGAGATTGCCCCAGTGATCGCGGCCGCCATACTTGTTGATGCGGGGCGTCCGTCCGAAGTCGCCGGTGATGACGAGCAGCGTGTGTTCGAGCAGGCCGCGATCTGCCAGGTCCGTGAGAAAGGCGCTGACGGCCCGGTCCAACGGTCCGCCCAACATCTTCATCCCGTCCGACAAACTCATGAAGTTGTTGCCCGACCCGCCGTGCATGTCCCATCCGGAATTCTGCACGGTCACGAATCCGCAGCCCGCTTCGACCAACCGGCGCGCCAGCAACATCTGCCGACCCAGCGTGCATTGGCGGAATTCCTTTTCGCCGACGCGGAACATGCCGGTGTCGTAACGTTCGACCGTTCGCTTGTCCTCCCGCGACAGGTCAAACGCCTTGGACGCCGCGCCGGTGACCACGTCGTAGGCCTGTTGTTGAAACTGATCCAGACCTTCCAACGCGCCCCGGGCGTCGGCCTCGCGTTTCAACCGATCCAGTTCCCCGAGCAATTGGCGCCGGTCATCCAGTCGTTCTCGCGGCACATTCAACGTCATGTTGCCAATGGCCGGGCCGCCGCCCTCGGGATTGAAGGGCGCGCAGGCCGAACCGAGACTGCCCGGTTGCGATCCCTCCACGATGCGTTTCTTGGGATTTGCGAAGCGACCAATATCCGGCGCGGTGGCCAGTGCCGTCGTCGGCAGACCGGTCACCTCGTGATTCGTTCCCCGCAGACGCGCATACACCGCGCCCATTCCTCCGGGAAACAATCCGCCGCCGGAAAGCACATACGGCACGGCGATGCTGTGATTGCTGTGACGATGATGAAATGAACGGACGATGGTCAACTTGTCCGCCTGTTGTGCCAGCAACGGAAAGTCGCCGCCAAACGCGACACCCGGAATCTTTGTCTTCACCTCACCATTGACACTGCGAAATGGCGACTGCGCATCCATGTTCGGATTAAACGTCTCGATGTGACTCGGTCCACCGCCGAGAAAAAGCAACACCACCGCCTTGTCGCGGACAAATCCCGGCAAACCCGCCGACCTGGCCTGCAGCAGTTCCGGTAACGCCAGGCCACCCAGTCCCAATGCGCCGATGCGCAGGAGGTCACGACGCGACACCCCTTCACAGTTCCGTTCATGGTCGCTGGTTTGAATGGTCAGCATGGGACTCAAGTTTTGACCGGCTAAACGACCCGTTGGCTGGTCGGCATCTGTGCTTCTGACTGCCAGATCAGCCCACAGAGCTTTCCGATGCCCTTATTCCACTCCAAATCAGGTAATTCAGCAACACCATTACCATTTTCAAATCATTTTGCCTTCAGGTCCGCCAGCATTTCGAGGAGGTTTCGGGTAAGGATGATGGAGGCGTTTTTCTCGAACTGCGAGGTGCCGAGCCAGGACTCGTAACCGCCCGGTTCAATCTGGTGCGGCGGCGGCAGGTAACCATAACCGCCGTTGCTTCATGGGCTTAGCAACGCGACGGATGGAAAGTAGGTTTTGTAGCGCGCTGCATCTCGGGTCAACAACGGGATTCCAACAGCTTCCGCATGAGCGCCGATAAAAAAATCGGCGAGTGGTGAAGTCCTGCCCCCTCCTTGTCCCCGATATTTTCGAAAGGCCTTCGCTGCAAGAAAGAGGGCGCGGCGAGGGAGTTCCTCGTAGTTCAGTCCAAGGGCGTTAATGACGTCTTCGACTTCCTCTTGCCCGTTGGCCTGATAGCAGAGCTCCGAGTAGATCAACGGATTAATTAACAGGCCATCCGAGAAAATCTCCAGTTGTCGTTGAGACCATTCACTCCAAACCGGATCGGCATGGAGAACGTCGAAAATGACGTTCGTATCTACCAGAACACGATCAGTCTTTTTCATCGCCTCGGAGCACCGTCATTACTTCATCCGTGTTGCCTCGTTCTTTCCAAATTCCGAGCAAACGACTGAATTTACCTTTGTCATCGGATCCGCCGGTCGGAATCAAGTCCTCCGGCTCAGCCACGGCGCTGGTCAGAATATCTCGCACCTCCGCCTCCATTGACCTTTGGTGAGTCGCCGCACGCAGTCGAAGCTTCCGTTTCACCTCGTCATCCAGCTTCCGAATAGTCAGCGTCGCACTCATGCATGCAATGTAGTCAATGCACTCATTGCTGTCAAAACGTGATTCATAGCGATTTCAGCTCGGCCAGCATTTCGAGGAGGTTTCGGGTGAGGATGACGGAGGCGTTTTTCTCGAACTGCGAGGTGCCGAGCCAGGATTCGTAACCGCCCAGTTCGATCTGGTGTGGCGGCGGCAGGTAACCATAACCGCCGTTGGCCAGTTCAATGAGGAACGTGTGCGGGAAGGGGCTCTTTGCCTTGATCTCAAGCCCGATCTCCACCAGCACTTCAAAGGGCATGGACACGATGGCCTGATCGCCGATGCGGATGGCTTGCACGAGGACGTTCTCGGTCTTCGGGCTGTCCGGATCGGCGTGAATGATGGTTCGGCTCGCCACTTGGGTGCTGCGCTTATTGATTGCCTCCCGTTCCTTGCGCGGCAATCCCATGAGTTTTCGCGCTGTTTCAATGTCCACCGGCGTCGGCACGCGATAGTTCAGGGTCACTTCGCGCTGGCGCATGGCAATGAGCGGGTTTTCGTCGTACTGCTTGATCTTCTTCACCGCGCGCCACGCGGCATCGGCAGCTTTTGAGGCGACGATGCGGATCTGCTCGAATGGCGCGCGCGGCGGACGCTTGCCGTAAAAGTCGATGTTGTTGATGTCGCCAGATGCGCCGTTGCTGATGAACGCGACGAAGTTGGTTGGCGGACTGGAGCCCCCGATGCGGTGCGGCATGATCCGGGCGAATTCGCCGAAGTAATCGGCCGAGGCCATGCCCACGATTTTGCCGTTGGCCTCGGTCACTTTCGGAATTCCACCAACGTAGTGCAGGGCGTAATTGGCAATAAGCCCCAACGGTCGGCCACGCCGCGTGCGGACATCGACCACGCAGACTTCCGGATCGGTCGGGCCGGCGGGTTTGAGAATTTTGTCACGCGGACCATTGGTGCGGACCTTGTCGCGTCCGCCGAGCGGATTCGGATCCATGGTGCCCGGTTTCATAAACCAGCGGCGGTTATAAACCTCGGTCGCCTCCTCGTCGGACGCAAAACCGACCTTCGCCGGTTCGAGTGATGCGATGGCGCGGGTGAGGGCCTGGATGATGCCCTGAAAACGCTTTTCTTCGTACGCGATTCGTCCGGGCGAAGTGTCGCCACCTTTGGGCGCGGTGTGGGTGTGCGTGGCACAAACCAGCATCTCCTCGGGATTCCAACCGGTCCGTTTGGCGACGATGGACTTGGCTTCGTCGGATTTTTCCCGCCCATAACCAATCGCGTCAATCAACGCGACGACCGCGCGTCCTTTGCCATTCTCAAAAGCGACGGCACGGACGTGGAACGGGTCATGCACGTATTTGGAAGCGCCCGATCGCAATTGAAATGGAAAGACATCCGGCGTGATATCGACTGCGGCCGTCCCGACGCGCAGACCGGTGGGCTTCTGCGCCGATGCGGCGGCGCAATGGACAATGAGCAAGGCAAGTGGGAGGATTCGTTTCATGGTGATTTGAATAGGGAATACTCTCAAGACATGGGGCAACTTCAATGCGTAATTGATTTTCGAAATTCCGCGATGAGGCGGCCCACGGATCGAAGGCAAAGACAGGACCTGAATGCGCGATTGCGCGCGAGACCCGTAAGGGTTACTCTATCAGCGATGAAGCCAGAGATTGATCCGAAGCTGTTGGATGATCCATTGTTTCGTGAATTAATGGAGGAAGGTCTCGCGATGCAGGATCGCTTTTCGGCTGAGCCGGTCTATGCCAGAACCGGCAAAGGATATCTCAAAAGTGCCGGCGTTGCTGAACTCCAGCGCGCCAAAGCCAACGGCAAGGAAAAGCGTCCTTGAATCATGCAACGAGTGCAGTCATGGCTGGCTCCGTTCTCATGGGAAATGGTGACCGCCCAAAACGCCGTTTTGTGCGCGGCCAAGAATGCCCTGCATAAACCAACTTCTGACGGTCACGATCAAACACAGGAATTATGGAACTTGCGGTATCAGCAGCCAATGGGGCTGGATGAGGCGGTTGAGCTTTGCCGGCAATGCCATCGGCTGGCACCATTTTGTTTTTACAACGGAAATACCTT
>CALBIE010000171.1 GCA_937893495.1 uncultured Verrucomicrobiales bacterium
ATCGTATTGCTTGACGAGTTTGTCGAGACTTTCAAACGAATCGGCAGACGGATTGGCGCTGATGTTGCGAATGTTGGCCAGTTTGGCGAATTTGAAAAAGTTTTCGTTCTTCGCGTGGTCGTTAGTGAACGACTGGACGCCATGTGCGCTGATGGAGACGTCGTGCTTCTTGAGCTTGCCGTTCATCTCGTCGATCTTTAGCCGATCTCCGGTTTGCGGGAAATGATTGCGGAAAAACTCGACCCAGTGCAGGCCGAGTCCTTCGATTTTCTCGAGCGCGCCGTCCACTCCAAAGGCACGTAGCGAATAGCTTTGGATGCCCATTTGAAATCCGCCGTAGTTTTTCACGGATTTCTTTTGACCGGGCGACAGTTCCGCAAGAATGGCGGGGACATCAAACCAGGTTGCTCCAGCGGCCGCGGCTGCGGTGAGAGTGCGTTGAATGAAAGTGCGGCGAGTAAACCGGGATATGGAATTCATAATTCGAGATTAAGCTCAAATCCCGGGCGCTACGCAAGGATTTCTCGATCGCTGGATTCGCGGGATTAAGCGCACCTGGTGTTCGTTGAAAAGTTCTCCCTTGCCGGTAGAAACTTTGACGCAGAAATCGAGACGACGAGGTGGCATTCAGAAGTCGGGAAGGCGTCCTTAATTCTGGATATGAGTAACCAGTTTTCAGTTATGCGGCGAGCGAATTATCAATTCGCTCTTGCCATATCCAGTCGCTTCATGAAAGAACAGCGCCCGGTTGTATTATGTTATTGGGCGAAATTCTATCAGAAGAACAGATCGTGCCGGAACTGAAGGCGAAAGACCGCTGGCAGGCGATCGATGAACTCCTGGATTTGCTGGTTGCCAAGGGGCGAATCAAGGCGGAAAGCCGCGAGGCAATTTGCCAGGTGGTAAAGAAGCGGGAGACCTCGATGAGCACCGGGATAGGATTTGGGATCGGGATTCCCCACGCCTCGACGGATTTGATTGACGAAGTCACGGGGGCGTTCGGCCGGTCGCCAGAAGGAGTGAATTTCGACGCGCTGGATAATCAACCAGTCAAGCTGGTGATGTTGTTTCTGGTTCCCCAGGGACAGTTTCAGAAGCATCTGCACACGCTGGCAAACATCGCCAAATTGCTCCACAACAAGGACTTTAGACTGGCGCTCGAACAGGCACCGGACGCCGCGTCCATGCTGGAGACAATCCGGAAGCAATCACCGGGCGGAAACGCGTGATTGCAGCCTCCCTTGGAGAGCCCTCCTTGTGATTAATCGCCTGCTAGACTCTCGACTGCATGAGGCGGTACTGCAGGTTTTTCGCGACGCAGAACTCTCCGCCATTCAGGTGAGGCCGAGTGCCGATGCGAAGTTCGGTGATTACCAATGCATTGCCTTCATGGGGCTGGCGAAGCAGTTGCGAAAGAATCCCCGGCAGATAGCGAGTGATGTAGTAGCTCGACTCAAAGTTGAAGACCTCTGCGAGACCGTCACGGTGGATGGACCGGGATTCGTGAATTTCAAACTGCGCAGCGAGGCGGTGTCGGCGGAATTGTCGAGAGCTTTGCGAGGCGAACACAATTTTTTCTTCAAAACATCACAACCAAGAACCGTCGTCATCGATTTCAGCTCGCCGAATGTCGCCAAGCCAATGCATGTGGGGCACATCCGATCCACCATTCTGGGCGATTCTCTTGCGCGATTGTTCCGCCTGCTGGGACACAATGTCGTTACCGACAATCACATTGGCGATTGGGGAACGCAGTTCGGCATGTTGCTCATTGGCTGGAAGCAGCATCTCGATGCCGCGGCATTGGAAACCGACCCGATTGCGGAACTTGAACGAATCTACAAGCTGATCAACGAGCGATGCGGGGACAATCCGGAGGTGCTTGAAGAGGCGAGAGCCGAGTTGGTGAAATTGCAGGCGGGTGACGAAGAAAATCTATCCATCTGGAAGCGCATGATCGCGCTGTCCCAAAAACAATTCGATGATATTTACGGGCGACTGGGCGTGCAGTTTGACGAGACTCTGGGAGAGAGCTATTACAACGAACGATTGGCTCGTGTCGTCGAAGAACTGGTTGCCAAAGGAATCGCTCGAGAAAGTGAAGGCGCGATAGGTGTCTTTTCGGACGGCAGTTCGACTGAAAAGACGAATGATCCTTTCCTTGTGCATCGCGACGGAGAATGGACGGATAACCCGGCATTGATTCGCAAACGCGATGGCGGCTTTAACTATGCGACCACCGACCTTGCGACACTGGCACATCGGTTGGAGACGTGGAATCCGCAGGAAATCGTCTATGTCACGGACGGACGACAACAACTCCATTTTCGCCAGCTATTTACCGCGTTTCAACGATGGCATCCCGAAGCCCGAATTCGCCTGGCTCACGTCTGGTTCGGTTCCATTTTAGGCTCGGACGGAAAACCGTTCAAAACCCGTTCCGGCGAAACGGTAAAACTGGCGGAACTATTGAACGAAGCGGAAGATCGCGCCCGCAAAATCGTGGAGGAAAAGAATCCCGACTTGCCCGAAACGCAAAAAGCGGAGATCGCGCGGGTAGTGGGCCTGGGTGCCATCAAGTATGCCGACTTGCTTCCGCATCGGCAGAGCGACTATGTGTTTGACTGGGACCGGATGCTCTCATTGCAGGGCAACACAGCACCGTATTTGCAATACGCCTACACTCGAATACGCAGTATTTTTCGAAAATCGATCGACGAAGGGATTGAATATCACGCGGCGACGGCAAAGTTGATTGTGGGTGAGGGGCCGGAAATCGCGCTGAGCAAGCGTTTGCTGGAATTCGGAATCGTTCTGGAACAAGTGGCCGACGATTATCGGCCCAATTTGCTGTGCAACTATTTGTATGAATTGGCCGTGCTGTTCAGTCGGTTCTTTGAAAACTGCCCGGTGATCAAGGCGGAACCGGCCGTGCGCGAGAGCCGATTGGCTTTGTGCGATCTCACGTCAAGAGTCTTGAAACAGGGCTTGGAGATTCTCGGCATTGA
>CALBIE010000172.1 GCA_937893495.1 uncultured Verrucomicrobiales bacterium
AAATCCTACACCCTTATTCAGTTATGTATATCTATTTAACGCCCAGCACACTAGAATATTGCACCAAGGGTTCGTCGCCGTTGTTTTCAAGAAGATATGAGGAGAATTCATACGGCGGCGGTTTCCCTTTATTTTTCGAGAATTTCCAGCGTAATCTGACGTCAATACACCGATGCGATTCTGCGGGAACAAGTTGCGACAAATTCAAAGCGCCGTTTGGCTGTTGGTGGGCCTGTGCTTGTTTCCCGGCATAGCTCAAGCCGCAGAGCCAGAGAAGCCGGCAATTGATTGGGAAAAGGAGCGCGAATTCTGGTCATTCAAGAAACCGCAAAAATCCGAACTTCCTGACGTCGATGATCGTACCTGGCCGAAGTCGAGAATCGATTATTTCGTTCTGGAAAAGCTGGCAGAGCGAAAGCTTTCGTTTAGCCAACCGGCCGGGAAAGAAGTAATGGCTCGTCGATTGTTTTTCGATTTGAACGGCTTGCCTCCGACTCCCACGGAAGTGGCTGCTTTCGTTGGCGATGAACGACCTGACGCCTATCGTATACTCGTGGATGATTTGCTGGGGCGTCGGGCATTCGGTGAACGTCTTGCGAGTATCTGGATGAACGTGGCGCGTTATGCGGAGGATCAGGCGCATCAGGTGGGTGGCAATACCACGCTGAATTATCCGAATGCGTATCGATATCGTGAATGGGTGATTGGGGCCTTCAATTCCGATATGCCTTACGATCAGTTTATCAGCCGACAGCTCGCGGTCGATTTGCTTGAGCCGGATAACAAGCGGGATTTAGTAGCCCTCGGATTTCTTGGGCTCGGTCACAAGTATTACAGTCGCAGCCGACTCGAGGTTCAGGCGGACGAGTGGGCGGAAAAGGTCGATACGGTGACTCGCACATTTTTGGGATTGACGGTCGCTTGTGCCCGTTGTCATGACCACAAGTACGACCCGATTACCACGGAAGACTACTATGGCCTGGCCGGAATATTTGCCAGTGTGAAGATGGTAAACAAGTCGACCGACGGGGTGTATGAAAAGGCAAACACGAAGGCGGACAAAATGCAGACTGCGACACTTCATCTGGTCGAAGATGATACCACGAAGACGCTCAATGTTTTTTATCGGGGCGACGTGAATCAAAAAGGCCCGGAGGTGCGGCATCGCTACCTGAGCCTTTTTTCTGGTGGTAAACCGACGGAATTCAAGAATGGCAGTGGCCGGGCGGAGTTGGCAGGCGTGATCATTGCTCGCGATAATCCACTGACCGCACGGGTCATGGTCAATCGTATCTGGGCACTGGTTTTCGGCAAACCGCTGGTGGGCACGCCGGGTAATTTCGGCAAGCTCGGACAATTGCCGACGCACCCCGCCTTGTTGGATGACCTCGCCGTGCGATTCATGGAAAATGGGTGGTCGATCAAATGGCTTGTGCGGGAATTGGTTACGTCAGCCACTTATCGGCAGAGTTCGCTGGATGGGAAGGAATTCGCGGAGATCGATCCGGATAATCAGTTTCTGTGGCGCATGAATCGGCGACGCATGACGTTGGAACAGTTTCGCGATGGCGTTTTGGCGGTTTCCGGGCAACTCGATCCAAAGGGAGGACTCTCGTTGGAATTGAGCGATGAGAAGAATTTGAAACGAACGGTTTACTCCCACGTAAGCCGTCGCGAGTTGAACAAAACAATGGCGTTGTTTGATTATCCGGATGCCAATGTTCATGCGGCGCAACGGTTCGTATCGATGACGGCAACGCAAAAGCTATTCGTAATGAACAGCCCTTTTATCATGTCACAAGCCGGTGCACTTGCGCGGAACGTGGCGATCAACGGGTCGGACAAATCCGATGCCGCGCGAATTGGTCATGCCTTTGAACTTTTGTATTCCAGAAAACCAACAAAGATTGAAACCGACCTTGGATTAAGCTTTCTTAAGGGCGGTGGCGACAGTGTTTCGCGGTGGGAACAATACGCCCATGCCCTGTTGGCGGGGAACGAGATGATGTATGTCGATTGACCGGGTAAATTCGTTGAGCGAGCGATTGCTGAATCGCCGGAGCATGTTGCAGAACATGACGGCTGGTTTCGGCATGGTTGGGCTATCCGGTATGCTGGGAAAGCGCGCAGTCGCCGCGACCGGGAGTAATCCCGGTTTTCACTATGCGCCGAAAGCGAAGCGGATCATTTTTCTGTTCATGAACGGCGCGCCGTCGCACGTGGATACGTTCGATCCGAAGCCGAAACTCAAGGAGTTGGCCGGCAAAAAGCCCGATGGAAATTTGTATCGCAAACCCGGCAAGGACAGCACGTATATGCCGTCGCCTTTTGATTTTAAGCCGTGCGGTCAAAGCGGCGTGCCGGTCAGTGAGACATTGCCGTGCCTTGCCAGTGTCATCGATGATTGCTGTGTTATCCGCTCGATGCATACGGATGTGCCGAATCACGAGCCAGCTTTGTTGCAAATGCACACTGGGAACATTCAACCGATCCGACCATCACTGGGTTCCTGGTTGATGTACGGGTTGGGAGCGGAAAACGAGAATCTTCCCGGCTACGTCGTCCTTCGGCCGACGCCCAACATTGTCGTTGGGCCTGCGCTTTGGAGTAACAGTTTTCTTCCTGCTGAGTTTCAGGCGACCAGTGTCATCACATCCGACATGCGGGTTGATAAGTTGATTGAGAATGTCCGTAATCCTTCGCTCTCCGAAACGCATCAACGTGAGCAGGTGGATTTGATTCAGCAGATGAATCGGCTGCATGCCGAAAAACGCAACCACAACGCTGCTTTGGAAGCTCAGATCAAGGCGATGGAAACGGCTTATCGGATGCAGTATGCGGCAATGGATTCCTTCGACATCGCCAGGGAGCCGCAGCATGTCCGGGATTCATACGGCGATTCGGATTTTGCTCGCTCATGCCTGCTGGCGAGGCGGTTGGTCGAAGATGGGGTTCGATACGTTGGAGTGTATTATGTGAATAAAGGCAATCAGCCGTGGGACACGCATTCCAACCACAATGAGTCTCATGTGAAACTCTGTGCCGATGCTGACCAGGCTTCAGCGGCGTTGATAGCGGACCTGAAACAACGTGGAATGCTCGATGATACTCTGGTGATTTGGACTGGTGAGTTCGGGCGCACGCCGTATTCGCAGATTGGTAAAGGGAAGTCGAAGGCGGGACGGGATCATCATTCGACGGCGTTTTCAACTTTGCTGGCGGGTGGAGGGATCAAGGGTGGCATCACCTACGGCGAATCCGATGAACTGGGAATGAACGCGGTGGAGAAGCCGGTGCATGTGCATGATCTGCACGCGACGATTCTGCACTTGATGGGATTGGACCACGAAAAATTAACCTATCGATGGAGCGGTCGTGATTTTCGACTGACTGATGTACATGGTAAAGTTGCCCAAGGGATTATTGCCTGAACCGCCGCCGGCCCCTCAGCCGTCGCGCAGGCTCCAACAAATGCGGGCCCGAGCCGCGCCGAATACGCGCGTGTACCTCGCAGGACTCATCGTCCTGATAATGGCGTTGATCGGCATCGGGAAATTCTCCAACCGATTTCCGAATTGGTTTGTTACGGATAATCTTGCCAGGGCGACTGATGCGGTGAAACGAGCCGGTTATCTGTTTGCCAACATCAAGAATGACGATGATGCATTCCGTGCCGTCGGAGTGTTGCTGCATTTACAGACCCACTACAAAATGGAGCCGGGCGAAGGCAAGGCGGAGAAAGCCCGATTGAAGCTGGAGGCGCAGCGCGCGGAATCAGTGGCTCGAATTGTCGCTTCGCTGGAAAAATACAGCGGCCAGGAAGTTGGGACCAATACGATGCTTTGGCGCGAGTGGGCGCGATCCAAAGGTGCAGACATTGATCCTCTGGATGGCGTAATTCGACGGTTTGCCCCGGGTGAATAGCCTCGTATTTTTTATCGCTTGAGACAGCGTCTCTGATTTAATCCCAGCAACGTTCAAAACGACCTCATTAATGAACAACTATTGGCCGGAATGCTATGAGTGCTGAAGCAAAACTCGAAGAACTGAAAATCACCCTGCCACCGCCACCGCCACCGGGAGGAATTTACAAACCAATTGTTTATGTGGGCAACATCGCCTATGTCTCAGGTCACGGGCCCATGCTGGACGACGGGACGTTTATGAGCGGGAAGGTGGGGAGCGATTATGATTTGGAAGGGGCGCAAAATGCAGCGCGACAAACAGGACTCAGTCTGCTTGCCACGATTCGCGCGAATCTGGGCAGTCTCGACAAAGTGAAGCGGGTCATCAAGTTGCTGGGCATGGTCAACGCCACGTCGGAATATCGGGATCATCCGCAAGTGATCAATGGCTGCAGTGGATTATTCCGGGAGATTTGGGGCGAAGACGGTGTCGGCGCTCGCAGCGCCGTGGGAATGGGTTCGCTGCCCGGGAATATCCCGGTCGAAATAGAAATCATTATTGAAATCGAACAGTAACTGGCCGTTGACAAACGGCCCGCCACTTGTAGCCGCCGAGGTGAGGAGGCGGATCTTGGGTTCCGTCGCCTGAGCTGCGAGAGGGCGTTGCCCGAGTCAAGCTTCCCGAAACAAAAGTTTGTCACGGCGAGGGGACACCGGCAGACTTTATTCATGCAAAACCAATCACCTCCTTCATCGATGCCGACAACCCGCCGCCGCTTCATCAAATCCACGGCAACAGTGTTCGCGGTTACGTCGGCCCCGCGCCTGCTGCTCGCGAAGAAAACGGATTCAAAGAATCCCATGGTTGGCGAGGGAGAGCATCGTTACGAGTGCATCCACGATTGGGGAACTCTTCCGAGCGGGCATGAATATGGAAACGCGTCGCATGGCACGGCGATTGGTAGCGATGGCCTGATTTACATTACGCATCACGGGAAGCCCGGGTCGGTATTCGTGTTTGATTCTGGCGGTAAACTGGTTCGGACTTTTGGCAGGGAATTCGCGGAGGATGGGCACGCAGTCGGTCATGGCATCGACATTCGCCGCGAAGGGAAGGAGGACTTTGTTTACCTCTCGCCGAATAACTTTACTCTGGGTTTCGCCAAGACGACGACGACTGGCGAAATCATCTGGCGCAAGGACCGTAACACAATTGCCAGGGACTCGGGGCTCTACGAAAAGAAGGGTGCCCGGTTTCGTGCAACCAATATAAATTTTTCGCCGGACGGCGGATACTATCTGGGGGATGGCTACGGCAGTGGCTACATCCATCGCTACGATAAGAATGACAAATACGTCAGTAGCTTCGGTGGTAGCGGGACGGTGGATGGCAAGTTTCGCACGCCGCATGGGAATTGGCTGGATGATCGCGACGGAACTCCGAAGATCGCCGTGTGTGATCGGGCTAATGAGCGATTGCAATGGTTCAATCTGAACGGCAAACACTTGAAGACCCAGGGCGGATTTCTGTTTCCGGCGGACATCGATATCCAGGGCGATATCATGCTGGTGCCCGATTTGCACGCGCGGGTGACGCTGTTGGACAAGGATAACAATGTAATCGTCCATCTTGGCGACGACCCGAACTGGCGCAAGCAGGTGCTCGACAAGAAGATCGGGATGCGCGGCAAACGGAATCTATGGAAGCCGGGCAAGTTCGTTCATCCGCACGATGCGTGCTTCGATAAGGACGGCAACATCTTCGTGGCCGAATGGGTGGTCACGGGTCGGGTGACCAAGTTGCGGAAGTTGAGTTAGCGGGCGTTAATCAGGTAGCAGCCGACGTCAGGAGGCTCACTTTTTGTTGAAGAATTATGTGCAGAGATTAGAGCCTCCTGACGTTATTATGGCTTGTCAGTGGGGTATATTGAGTCTTATGGCCCTCGATGCGGAACAGTTGAAACGCTTGATTCGTCAGGCTTTCGAAAGCGTGAAATTGGGTGAAGGCATTGGCCTTTGGGAGGCGCAGGCGATTGACGATTACGAACCGCCCAAGATCCGTAAGGAACGTCGCGCTCGTGATCAGACGGAAAGCTGGCAGAACATTCCTGACGAAGATCTTCGTCAGTGTGAAAGTAGTCTGAGTTTCTTTGATGCGGCCGGGATGCGTTTTCATATCCCGGCGTTTATGATTGCCGAAATCAACGGGAATTCTTCGGTCGGGCCCATTTACAGTTTAACAGATCTTTTTGATTACACGCTCGAGCAGTTTGCCGCGCTATCCGATCCACAGCGAAATGCTGTTAGTGAATTTCTGCTCTACCTGGACTCATTGGAGCCGGAGGGATTTGATCGCGAAAGAATTCAGAAAGCACTGGCGGACTACTGGGTTTTGCCACGCCCATCCGAGGCAAAGGATTGATCCGATAATATCCAGATAGCACTGGAGCTTCTGGAATGCCCTGCCGTCCGCGCCCGGTGAGGGCACCGGGCCTACACGTTGTAGGCCGCGTGCCCTCACGCGGCGTTGTTTGACGCTAAAATGGCAATGAGGAGTTACGCAATGCATCGACGCATTCGGGTGAAGCTCCGGAGCGCGGGGTTTACGCCGCAGAAGCTTTCGCCTGCAACCATGGTCGCCGGTGTACGGAAGAATTCTGCATTGCAAAGCCTCTGCGGACTGAAGTCCGCGCTCCTACGGTTGGGCTGCATCCGATTGCACCCCTTTCGCTTCGAGTGCTCTCTTCTGTCTTGCATTCCAAACGCAGCCCTCCAACGTCTTCCGGCTCAGCTTGAGACATGGAATCAATCCCACAACGGCAGCAAGGGAGAAGCATCTGGTCGCCGTCCGTCCCGTTTGCGGCGAACCGATGTCCGTTCTTTTATGGTTGGGTGATTGTGTTTGTGGCGACGCTCGGTTCGCTGTTCAGCATTCCGGGGCAGACAATGGGATTCAGTGTGTTCACGGACGTGTTGATGACCGAACTCGGACTTTCGCGCGCGCAATTGAGCACCGCCTATTGCGTGGGAACGGTGGCCAGTGGATTGACGTTGCCGTGGCTTGGGCGCTTGCTCGACCGATGGGGAGAACGAAAGATGGGCGCGGCATCGGCGGTCGTCACCGGAGTTGTGCTGTTCTACCTGAGCTGCGTCGTGTTATTTGTGAATGCGGTTGCGCGGGGGTTGCCTGATGCCTGGCGACCGGTCGTCGCATTTGCGGCCATCAGCCTTGGTTTTTACTTGATCCGGGCCAGTGCGCAGGGCGTGCTGTCGATGGTTTGCCGCAACGCAATCGGTAAGTGGTTCAATTTTCAACGCGGTTTCGCTCTGGCTGTGAGCGGGATTCTCGTATCCTTCGGTTTCTCGGTGGCACCCCGTGCGCTGGACGAGTTGGTGAGTCGTTTCGGCTACGATGGCGCATGGCGTTGGATGGGGATCCTGACAATTGCCGTCATGGGGCCTCTGGCGTGGCTTTTGTTTCGGGACACGCCCGAGGAATCCGGGCTGGAGATGGATGGCGGAGATCGTCCAGTACAGCGCCGGGAGAATCTCGATATGAAGATTCACCGGGAATTCACTCGTGACGAATCGTTGGCGACATATTCCTTCTGGATCTTCAATCTGTCTTTCGCATTTTACGCTTTCTACGGAACGGCGTTCACTTTTCATATCATTTCACTCGGCGAGGAAATTGGTTTTTCCCGGGAACGAATTCTGACTCTGTTTTTTCCCATGGCGGCGGTCAGCGTGACAACTAATCTGCTTTTTGGCTGGATTAACCCGTACCTGCGATTGAAATACCTGCTGGTCCTCATGAACGGGGGAGGTGTGTTGGGGGCCGTCGGGTTGTTGAGTCTCGCAAGTCCCTGGGGAGTGCCGGCCTATGTGATTGGAAACGGGATCGCCAGTGGCGGATTTGTCAGTCTCTCGGGCATCATCTGGCCGCGATTTTTTGGACGACTCCACCTGGGAGCAATCAGTGGTGTGAATATGTCCACCATGGTCATCGCCAGTGGATTGGGACCGATGTGCTTTGGATGGTGTCTGCAGATTGCCGAATCGTACCGTCCGGTTCTTCTGATGAGTGTCTTTGTGCCGGGCATTTTCGGGTTACTGAGCCTGTGGGCGGATAACCCGCAACGGGCAAGCTGATCGTCGGGCCGGGTTGATTCTTTAAGGCTGATTCTTTAAGGCATGACGAGGGTCCGGCGAACTGCTACAAACAACGCGTGCCGGTTCATCTATTTCTCAAAGATTGTCGCTCAAGATTCCTTGTCTTGTCGGCAGTAATGTTACTGATGCTTGGGCACGCAGGTTGTGTTGCGCAGAGCAAAACCGACCAGAGTACACTGGTATTTGAGAATACCCGTTATCACGGAGTTTCGATTACCATATTGCCGGATAAATCAGATGCGACGAATCGAGTCACCAAAGTTCTGAAACCCGGGGGGGAATATTCCTGGGATCGAAATGGTCGGAGCAGAGATAATTTCAGTGTTCGGTTCGCGACCTCTGGCGGTATCGAATCCTGGGGGACCTTGATTGATACGAACGACCATGTTCGTATCGATCTCCGTTCGATCAAGCTGCCGAGTGCGCTAGCCCCCGATGAGTTCCTGCGATTAAAGGCATTGGCGGAAAGCGGCGCGGACTCACAGGCGCAAGCGGAACTGGGACGAGCTCACCTGTTGGGGATGGGCACGAAAGAGGATAACGATGCCGCGTTCAAATGGTATTTGACTGCTGCGAAGCAGGGGAATGCCTTCGGTCAGAACGGGGTCGGCTATTGCTATATGGAAGGTTACGGGACCGAGGCGAATCTCCAGGTCGCCATGGATTGGTTTCGGAAGGCGCATGCCCAGCATGAGTTAAAGGCCACCATCAATATCGGCGTGATGTTCGAAAATGGCTTGGGTATGAAACCGGATCTGACCGAGGCGATGAAATGGTATGAGAAGGCGGCGAATCGGGGGGATGCGTGGGCGCAGAACAAGCTCGGGTTGATGTTGAGTGATGCGGAAGTCGTCAAGAAGCCGGACTACCCCAACGCCATTCGCTGGTGGCGGCATTCGGCGAATCAGGGCAATGCAAATGCAGAAGCCAGTATGGGTTGGGTTTACGCCAATGGTGCCGGCGTTAAAAAGGATATGCGACAGGCGAGAATTTGGTATCAGCAAGCGGCCGCCAACGGTGAGGAAAACGCGAAACAGATGCTGACGGTTCTCGGGGCACCGTCCACCAATAGGGCGCAATTCTTTCCGTGCTCTCGATGCAAGGCGACCGGATTAATCCCGTGGGAACGCGAGCTGATTGGGCCCAATTATCAAATCGTATGTCCGGTTTGCGATGGCCGGCGAATTGTTTTGCAGACGAGGTAGAGGATAGAGGAAAGAGTTGTGTGAATTTGCGATTCAATTTCGTGACGAAAAACTCCTTTGACTTCGTCCGAAACCGGCAACATTTCAAATGGCACTGATTTGAAAATGCGAGGTTATCTTTCAATTCTATTTTTGTTGTTACCATGCGCGAGTTGGAGATGGCTTGAATGAAGCCTGCGATGGCAGCCTCTCGTCGCGTCTGTTCCGGGTTCTCTCCTTAACCCTCCGTGATTGAATGCCGGTGCTGGGCGCTAAATAAAGAAATAAGTAAACTCACGCCGGACCGCTTCGAAGAATTCCAGTGTGTAGGTTCGAAACTCGGCCCCGAATTCTTCACCCAGGGTAAACGACGTTCCTTCAAATTGAACGACGGTGGCCTCTTTCTTTGCTAATTCGGCACAGAGCGCACGGAACGCGTCATGGCCGAATCGGAATACGTCCTC
>CALBIE010000173.1 GCA_937893495.1 uncultured Verrucomicrobiales bacterium
GTACGGGACACCCCTGCTTTACGAGCCGCTCAATCGGTATGAGACCAACCTCATCAACCGTGCCTCCGATGCGGTCGAATTTCTTGAATCGATGAAGACTGAGCATGTAAAGGTGCTTGCCGATTTGTTTCACATGAACATTGAGGAAGGTTCGATTGCCGACGGCATTCGCACCTACGGGGCTCATTTGGGTCACGTGCATTTTGTGGACAGCAACCGAAGGGCGGCGGGAATGGGGCACATCGATTTTGCACCGATCGTCACCGCGCTGAAAGAGACGGGATTCGCCGGGTTTGCTTCGGCAGAGGCGTTGCCGCTGCCCTCGTCGGAAGAGGCGGCGAGGCAGACCATGGTCGCCTTTAAGCAGTATTTCGGCGTTCAGGGGGCCGGTTGAAGTTCCGGTGTTCCTTGCGGGTGAGCGATTCTGTGGTTTAATAGCGGCCACATGCTCACTCGCAAACTTGGTAATACCGGGATCGAACTGCCTGTCCTGAGCTTCGGTGCCTCGTCGTTGGGGCAGGAGTTCCGCAATGTGACTCTGGAGGAAGCAGTTCGTTCTGTTCATGTCGCTTTGGATCTGGGGCTCAACTTCATTGATACTTCGCCGTTCTATGGACGCGGCATGTCCGAGGTCCTGTTGGGAGTCGCTCTCAGGGAGATTCCACGGGAACGATATATTTTGGGTACCAAACTAGGCCGGTATGATCTGCAGCATTTCGATTTCTCAGCCAAACGGGTCGCTGAAAGCGTGGATGTAAGTCTGCACCGGATGAAGGTCGATCACCTCGACATTTGCCTCTGCCACGATATCGAGTTCGTTCCGATGCAACAGATCGTCGATGTCACGCTTCCCGCGCTTCGCAAAGCGCAGCAGCAGGGCAAGGTCAAGTTTGTCGGAATCTCCGGTTACCCGATGAAAGCTTTCAAGTTTGTGCTCGATCAGACGGACGTCGATGTGGTGCTGAGCTACAACCAATACACCCTTCAGAATACCCGGTTTGCGGATGAGTTGGTTCCTTACCTCAGGGCAAAGGGAGTCGGGGTCATGAGCGCGGGCCCGTTCTCCGCGCGGTTGCTTACGAACGCGCCGCTGCCGGACTGGCTGAAAGAGCCGGAACCGGTCAAGGCTGCCGCCCGTCAGGCGGCTGAACTCTGTCGGACCCGGGGCGTCGACATCGCCCAACTGGCACTCCAGTTTTCCGTGGCGCACCCCGACATCACCACCACGGTGGCCGGATCCGCCAACCCGGACAACATCCGCAAATGGGCAACCTGGCTCGAGCAACCGCTGGACGCCGAATTGCTCCGTGAGGTGCAGGCGATTTTCGCGCCGGTGAAAAACGTCGGACACACCGAAGGCTTGCCTGAGAATAATTAGACGACCGTGCCCGGGAGATGCCCAACCACCGGCGGCGGCGTGTTCTGCGCGTTTCTGAAACTGTCATGAATCAACCCGCCTGCAAGCTGATCGATTTTCTTCTGTCCCGGCTCGGGATCTGTGCCCTGCTGTTCCTTTCCGTTGCGATGCCGGGGAACTGCGGTGTTGCGGCCGAGTCCCGACCCAATTTCATCCTGTTCATCGCCGATGACATGGCCTGGGATGATTGTGGAGCTTATGGGCATCCCCGGATTCGAACCCCCAACCTCGACCGGTTGGCAGGGGATGGCATGCGATTTGACAACGCGTTCCTGACGGCCAGTTCGTGCAGTCCCAGTCGCGCGAGCATCATCACCGGGCGATATCCGCATCAGACGGACGCCGAACAACTCCACTGGCCGGTCCCCGCAGCGCAGGTCACGTTTGTGGAGCGGCTGAAGGAGTCCGGATACTGGACCGCGGCGGCGGGTAAATGGCATTTGGGAAACGCCCTGACCAACCGGTTCGATCGGGTTCTCGATATTGGTACGGCGGGGTTTCAGCTCCCTTCCGGTCCGGCGGCATCGAAAGCCAGGATGGTGGAGAGAGGGTCGGATGGTCTCCAGAGCGGATGCCGGGACTGGGTGCCGGTGTTGCGGGATCGGCCACGCGACCGGCCGTTCTTTCTTTGGCTGGCGGCGCTCGATCCGCATCGGGATTACGAAGAAAATATTATTCCAAACCCGTATCGCCCCGAGGAGGTGCGTGTGCCGCCTTATCTTCCGGATGAGGAGAATACCCGAAAAGATCTGGCGTTGTATTACAACGAAATCACCCGACTGGATCGTTATGTCGGCGAGGTGCTGGCCGAGTTGGAAAAACAGGGGGAGACCGGCAATACGTTCGTGATCTTCATCAGTGACAACGGGCGGCCGTTTCCCCGTGACAAAACCACGGTTTACGACAGTGGAATCAAAACACCCTGGATCGTGCGCTGGCCCGGTCGGGTGCAACCGGGCAGCACGTGTGCCAGTCTGGTCAGTTCCGTCGATTTGGCGCCCACGTTTCTGGACCTCGCCGGAGTGCGGGCACCGGCCCTGTTCGAAGGGGTGAGTTTTGCGCCGCTCCTGAGGGATTCCAAGGCAACAGTGCGTGAATTTGTTTTTGCCGAGCAGAACTGGCATGATTACGAGGCGCGCAATCGTGCGGTTCGCACGGCCCGGTTCAAATACATTTTAAACGAATACTACGACCTGCCGCTGACTCCCCCGGCCGACGGAGTGCGCAGCCTCACCTACACCGCGATGCGGCGGCTTCGGGATGCCGGGCAATTGACGCCGGAACAATCGGTTTGTTTTGTGAAACCCAGGCTTCGGGAAGAATTCTACGATACCTCGAAGGACCCGTTTGAAATGAAGAATCTGGCGGGTGATCCGGCGTACCAAAGTGAACTGGAACGTCTCCGTGCGTTGCTTGCAGGTTGGAAGCAAAAGACGGATGACAGCACGCCGGCGCATCGCACGGCCGATGAGTTTGATCGGGAGGAGGGCACACCGCTCGCCAACCGGGTGCGACCGCGCCCGTCCAAGGCGGCGATGATGAGGGCCGAATGATTCGTTCAGGAGGAAGAATGCGATGAAGATGATTTGGAAAAGGGTTTGTTGGATGGTCCTTGCATTGGCGCTGCCCACCGTTGTGTGTCGGGCGGTTTCTCCCTCGCCGAACATTGTCATTCTGTATGCGGACGACATGGGCTACGGCGATCTGGCGGTGCAGAACCAGGGTTCGAAGATTCCGACGCCGCACCTGGACCGTCTGGCAACCGAAGGAACCCGGTTCACCGATGCACACAGTTCCTCCGGTATTTGTTCTCCAAGTCGGTATGCTCTGCTGACCGGGCGTTATCATTGGCGGAAATTTCATAACATTGTCGGTGTGTTTGGACCGCCATCGTTTGACGCCGCGGAGCTGACGCTCCCGGAAATGCTGAATGCGGCCGGATATGAAACGGCGTGCATTGGCAAATGGCATCTGGGTTGGGACTGGGACGCGATCAAGCGAGCTGACGCCAAGCCGCAGCCGATTCCCGGGCGGGGGGCGTCCGCTTACGCGCCCGGAGATTTTGATTGGACGGCGAAGATCCCAGGGGGGCCGTTGAGTCACGGTTTTAATTCCTATTTCGGGGACGATGTTCCGAATTTCCCGCCGTATGCCTGGATTGAGAACGACAGAGTGGTAACACCTCCGACCGCGCCGCTGATCGAGACTCCGAAGACGGCCGAAGGGAGCTGGGAAGCCCGTCCGGGCCCGATGGTCCCGGGATGGAAGCTGGATGCGGTGATGCCTGCCCTGACACGTCGGTCGGTCGAATGGATTCGTGGCCGGAAGGGCAATTCGAAACCGTTCTTTCTATATTTTCCGTTCACGTCGCCTCACGCGCCCATCGTGCCGGTCGGCGAGTTTTTCGGGAAATCGAAAGCCGGTGGTTACGGTGATTACATGGCGCAGACGGATGATACGGTTGGGCAGGTGCTCGGGGCACTGCGCGAGAATGGGTTTGAGCAGAACACACTGGTCATTTTCACGAGCGACAACGGCCCGGAGCGTTATGCCTACGATCGTATTCGGAAGTTTGATCACCGCAGCACCGGAGTGTTCCGAGGTCTTAAACGCGATATTTGGGACGGAGGACACCGGGTGCCGTTCCTTGTGCGCTGGCCGGGCGTGGTGGCTGCCAATCGCGTGAGTTCGGCGCTCATCAGTCAGATTGATCTGATGGGGACGATTAGTGAAATCGTCGGGTTTGAGCTTCCCGCCGATTCAGCCCATGACAGCCACAGTCTGCTCTCGCTGTTCAAGGGGGGAACCGTCAGTCCGCGGGTGAGTCATGTGCACAACACTTACAAAGATCATTACGCCATTCGCCATGGCAACTGGGTGCTGATTGATGCGCCTTCCGGGGCGGTTTCGCGTGTGCCGGACTGGTTCGATGCGGCCAACGGTTATGAGAAAAACAATGAAGCGGGTGCGCTCTACGATTTGAGCAGCGATTTGCCTCAACGGCACAACCTCTTCGCGCGCCACCCCGAAAAGGTGCGCGAACTTCAGGATCGCCTGGCAGCCATTCGGGCCCACGGCGAGGTTCGGTAGATCGGTGAGCCTGGGGCTCTACGTAATCGAATAGATCTCGATTTTTCCGAAGTCAGGAAAGTTTCCGTTCTCGGTCTTCTTCGGTTGTCCCCTGGCAATCCCGAGGTACAGGCGTTGGCCGTCCGGACTGAACACCGCCTTGGTCACCCTGCTTTTTACGTCCATGGATTGCGCGAGAGCGCCGGTTTGGCTGTCGAAGATGGCGACGTTCCACTTGCCCTGCGCCAGGCGTCCGGCCATGACGAAATAGTTTCCTGAGGGATGGAAGCAGAGTGTCTCCTGGAGGCCGCGGCCCTGATCTTTTTCATCAATCTCCGCCAGCTTGCGGGGAGGGGTTTCGCGCCAGGCGAATCGTTGCCAGGTTTGTTTTCCGTTGCCGGCCATCGGATCGCGCATTTCGCCCATGCCGCAGACGATCAATTCTTCCGAGTTCGGAGTGAAGGTGATTCCGAAAATGCCACCGATGTAACAATGGCTTTTGATGATACCCCAGCTTGTAAAGTCGGGGGTGGTCCAGGCCGCGAGCTGGTTTCCCGAGTTCACGTCCCAGACCCGAACTTCACCCATGAGATTTCCCGCGGCCAGGTATCGGCCGTCGGGGCTGAACGCTACGGATTGAACCGGGCAAGCATGAGGGAAAGCATGCACCAGTTCTCCGTCGGCCACGTTGTAGACCTTTACAGCGGATGGGTGTTCGGGAGCCGGTTCATACTTGTAACCCCCCGCAAGGTATTGACCCGTGACGGAGGCGGCATGTCTGCCATCGGTTGAAACCGCCATTTGCCAGGACCAGAAATCGTGCGCCTGGACGGAGCGAATCGTACGCCGTGCCTGTACGTCGTGCCACCGGAGTTGACCGTCGTATCCGGCGGAAACGGCCAGGGGCGAGCCTGGCACCCATGCAACCCCGGAGGCGTAGCTACCGTGAAATGCCAGGGGTTCACTGGTTCCGGATTCAGCGTTCACGGTGTAGATGCCACCGTCCATGCAGGCTGCGATGAGTCGGTTGGACTCGGGAGCGACATCAAGGCCGAATACAGCCGTCGGCAGGTCGATCGTCTTGAGTTTCTCCGCGCGCAGCCCGGTCGGCGCTTCGGGTTCAGTGGATGCTGCTGCTGTCATGGTGAGGCGGTTGTTCGGGGTTATGCCAGGATTTCACGAATGGGTGCCGCCTTTTCCTCCACCCGATGAAACGTCGGCAGGTTGGGCAGATCGTAAGCGGTGTAGGGATCGATTCCGAGAGCGGTGAAAATGGTCGCAAACAGGTTTTTTTCGTTGAACGGATTCTCCGTGACTTCGATGCCGTTTGCGTCGGTGGCACCCACCACCACTCCCGGCTGGATGCCGCACCCGGCCATGGCCAGGCTCCATGCGTCCGGGTAATGATCGCGTCCCCGCGAAGCGTTGAGCCAGGGTGTGCGTCCGAACTCTCCCATCATCACGATCAGCGTTTTGTCGAGCAGGCCGCGTTCCTCGAGGTCGGTCACCAAATGGTAGATCACACGGTCGAGTTCGGGTACGAGCATTTGGTGAATCTCGTGGTTCATGACATGGCAATCCCATGGCATGCCATTGGCTACCATCACGAAGGGAGCCCCGTTTTCCACAAGATGCCGTGCGAGGAGCGAGTGCATGCCAAAGGCACCGGGCCCGTACTTCGCCTTGTCTTTGGCGGGAAGCCGTTCCAGATCGAACAGCGGTGCGCAGCTCATCAGGCCCTTGACGCGTTCGAAGGCGGCGTTCTGAGAGGATGCCGCCGCGCTTTGGCGTTCGTTGCCGTATTTTCGTGTGAGGAACCGGCGCAGGGCTTCGCGTTCCTCGTGATCGGTGGTCGTGGTGTCCGCAACACGGGCGATGTTCGGGATCTGAAATTGTCCTCCGACGCGAACCGGACCGTATTGAGCGCCGAGCCAACCGGCCCAGTTGCCAGCCTTGAATCGTTTAAACTCGTTGCCTTCCGGACAGGGATCGAGAAAGACGAAGTTCGGGATGGGACTGTCCAGATGTCCCAGTTGCTGCGCCAGCACGGATCCAAGCGTCGGGCGGATGAAGGGCGGTCGCGGGCCGCTGCCGCGGTTGAGCAGTTCGATGCCCTGTAAATGTTCCGAGGCTTCGGTTTTCATCGAACGCACCAGGGCGAGTCGATCCAGAATTCCCGCGCACTTCGGCATCAGCTCGCTCACATGCACGCCGGGAAGTTTTGTGGGAATGCTTCGAAACGGGCCTCCCGTGGGGCGCCCCGGTTTGGGATCCCAGGTTTCGAATTGGCTGGGGGCACCGCATAACCAGAGCAGGATGCAATGTTTCTGTTCCCGGCGCGCCTGCTCCGCAAATGCCGGAAGGGAAAAGAGACCGTTCCAGCTCATCAGCGAGGTTGCCCCAGCGCCTGCGAGTCCCTGCAGAAAGAGACGCCGGTGCAGCAGGTGTTCGGGTGGGTTGCAGACCGAACCAACGGGTGGATTGCTGTTGGGTTTCATCAGGTCGGGATTCTTCTTAATGATTCAACTGAAACTCCGCGCTCGAGAGCAGGGCCCACATCAGGTGCCGGAGTCCGGACTCCGGTTGGTCGCCCCGGTCGGTGAGGAATGCGATGGCAGCCTCCTCTTCCGCCGGGTCCGGCAACCTGCCGAAAACCGTTTCAAAAGCGGTCTTCACACGTGCGCGAGGTTCCACCTGTTTCAACAACCGTGAGAGCGTGCTGCCTTCGTGTGTCTCCAGCAGCGCGTCGAGATGGGTGTTGTTGGAGAAAAATAAGGCTTGAGCCAGGTTCGCGTTGTATTCAATCGGGAACAGGTCCGGAAACGCAGTTTCAAATGCGTCGCCGAGTTCCTCCGGTGCCCCGACCCCGGCCTCAACGGTGTCGCCATTCGGGGCGCAGTTGCCGGTGGCCACGAGGACCGATCGATACAGCACTTCGGCAGAGAGCGGTTTTTCAAGCCCGAAAGCAAAACGGGACGGGGCGGGCGGCGGATTGGACCGGGGACGCGAGTCGAGCTGGTAGGGGCGGCTCATGACCACACTCCGAATCAAACGTCTGATGTCGTAACCGCTCCGTTCGAAATCTTTAGCCAACCACTCGAGCAGCTCCGGGTGGCTCGCGGGATGGGTTGAATCCATTTCGTCGACCGGGTGCACGAACCCGCGTCCCAGAAGCATGGCCCACACCCGGTTGACGAAGGCACGCGAGAGTCCCTCGTTGTTTTCGATGACTGCTTTGGCCAGTTTTTCGCGGCGCGAAAACCGGGGTTGCGCCGGGCTCTCCGGTTTCTCCTTCTCTGCCGGAGGGGCGACTACATAGGCCGCCGGATCGTCCTCTTCCTTCGCATCGGCCTCAGGGCGTTTTTCGGGAATCACCGTTCCGTTTGGGAAGGCCAGGATGGCTGGTTGCGATTCCTTTTCAAGATTCGTGAATTTGACGAAACCGCCGATGGCAGACTCGGCGATTCCCGGGCCGGCACTGGTCTGGACGTTTTTACTGCGGTTAAAGGCCGCGACCAGGCCCCAATAATGTTTCTGTTTGATCTCCGGTGCCAGCGGGTGATTGTGGCATTGGGCGCAACGAACCTGCACGCCATAGGCAACGGGTGCCACGGCTTCGGCCATGGCCTGATGATTGTCGCGCCGTTCGTACAGGAACCAGACCGCGCCCTTGTTGTCCCGTTGACCGGGGCGGGCCAGGATCATGGATCGGACCATTTCGTTCCAGGGACGGTTGTCGTGGAAGGAAGCTTCCAGATAATCGTACCAACCATTGGATTCTCGTTCGGCAGGGCGGTTGCCGCGTCCTTCCATCAAAACCACGTCGAACAGTTCGCGCATGTGCCGTGGGTACTCGTTCCCGTTCAACAGCGAATCGATCAGCGCTTCGCGTTTTTTTGCGTTGATGGATTCGACGAACTGCCGCTTCTCCTCGACGGTCGGTATCCGCCCCGCGAGATCCAGATAAATCCGGCGCACGAATGTGGCGTCATCGCAACGGCGGCTCGGCCGAATACCGTCCTCCGTCCACCCTTGGCGCACAAAGCGGTTGATCACCTTTTCGGCAGGCACCGTCCAGTGCGGGATCCAGGGTGAGTTTTCCTTCCTGTCACCGGTTTTTGATGCGGTCGCACCGGTTTCAGGTTCTTCCCAGGCAACCGATTTCGCCGCGTCCGTTGTGGCGCCCAGGCTTCGAATCCACGTTTCCACCCACTTGATCTGTTCGCTGCCAAGCTGCTTTTCTTCGTCAGGGGGCATGTGCGGGTCAGCGCCGGGTTGCAGTACTCGGAACAGGAGACTCTGGTTTGGGGTTCCCTCCACGATCGCGGGTCCGTTCTCTCCGCCGGAACGAATTGAATCGATGGTCCTGAGGTCGAGGCCGCCCTTGTGTTTGACGCCGCCGTGGCATTTGATGCAGTTCTCCTTGAATAATGGCTGAATGTGGCCGTTCCAGAGCGCGTCCGCCGGATCCGCCGCGCTACCCGTGACTGCTCCCACTAAAACCTGGAAAAAGATGCGGCTGATCAGCATCAGTGCCTTTGGCCGTTTGTTGGATGGAGGTGGTGACGGTTTCATCGTGCAACAGGAATGCAAGGATTTATACCCGACCCACAGTCAGTGCCCAAAGAAAAAACCTGGAAAAAGATGGGGAACGTTTGGTTCTGCTTTCTCAATCGAAATGGTCCAAATTTCTCCTTCTCAGAACTGAGAAGGTATGGTATCTGCTTATTGGTCAGTTATTGAAACTGAGAGAACAGAAAGTGTGAGCGTATGTCAGTAGATGCAATCAGCCCGGTAGCAAATAATCTGGTCTCCGACCGGATCGCAGGCATGCTGTCGAACGCGCACAAGAAGATGCAGGTCTCGATCTCCAACCTGGCATCGGGTTCCCGGCTTTCCAACCCCAGCACCGATCCGGCCGCATTGGCGCAGGCGCTGAAGCTGGATGCCCAGATTAACCGGACCAGCGCGGCGGAAACCAACCTCGGCAATGCCGAATCGTTCAGCAAGGTTCAGAACGGCAACCTCGAAACAGTCGGCAAGGCGCTCGACCGTCTGGGTGAACTGGCGTTGCGGGCTCAGGATTTTACCCTCAATGACTCCGATCGGGCCACGATTCAGGCCGAGGTCGAAGCGTTGCAGGGACTCGTCTCGGATACCACGGGTGCCACGTTCAACGGGGTGCCGGTTTTTTCCTCCGACAAGCAGTCCGTAACGACGGACAGCGAGGGGGGCTCGGCGGCTTTGGCGGCGATTGATCTCGGTGGGGCCGTCGCGAGTGCAACCGCTTCGGGTACGAACGTGACCACATCCGGGAGTGCGGTCGATGCACTGGAAACGTTCCGGAGTGCGATCGAAAGTGTCGCCAGCCTGCGTTCCTCCGTTGGAGCCAATACGCAACGACTTCAGTTTACGACCGATTCGAACGTCATTTCCCGGGAAAATCTGGCCGCTGCTTCCAGCCGGATTCAGGACACCGATTTTGCTGCTGAAAGTTCCAAGCTGGCCAGTCACCAGGCTGGTGTTCAGTCGAGCGTGGCCTCCCTGATCCAGTCCCGGGTCAACTCCAGCGTGTTGATCGACGCGTTGGTGTAGGCGTTTCCCGCCAACTGCCGTATCCCTGCATTTTCCCCGTTCACGCGGGCGTGTGGAATGGGAAATCGGTGTAGCCCCTGGCGTCGGGTGCCGACCACACTTTCAAATCTGCCGGCGGGTTCAGTTCCCAACCGTTCGCAAATCTTTCCACCAGATCCGGATTGCTCAGGTACGGCCGGCCGAACGCGATCAGATCCGCGGCTCCAGATGCGATTGCTTGTTCCGCAGTTTCCAGGGTGTAACCGCAGTTGCCCATGAGCGGGCCGTTGAACACAGCCCGGAACTCCGGAAGTGTCATCGGGGTGCCCAGTTCGTGGAATCCGAATGCGAGGCCGTCCACGACGTGGAGGTAAGCCAAACCGTATGCATTCAGCGCCGTTGCCGCGTGAGTGTAGGTCTCGCGGAAATCGGGGGCACCCATGTCATTAAAATTGCCGTTGGGCGAAAGCCTGACACCCACGCGGTTTGCAGGCCAGACCGTGAGTGTGGCTTCGACGATTTCTTTCAGGAAACGAAACCGGTTCTCCAGGCTGCCGCCGTAGGCGTCGGTTCGCTGGTTGGTTTTTGAATCGAGAAACTGGTTGATCAGGTAACCGTTCGCGGCGTGGATTTCCACGCCGTCAAACCCCGCGGCCCGGGCGCGTTCGGCGGCCCGGCGATAATCCTCCACAACCGCGGCCACCTCGGAGGTTTCCAGCGCGCGCGGTGTTTCATAGGGCTGTTTGCCGTTGGGTGTGTGGATGCTCTCTCCGTTGAGTTTGACTGCCGAGGCGGACACCGGCGGTTGGCCGTCGTGGAAACTGCTGTGAGAGGCGCGAC
Source organism: uncultured Verrucomicrobiales bacterium (assembly GCA_937893495.1). Classification (GTDB taxonomy): domain Bacteria; phylum Verrucomicrobiota; class Verrucomicrobiia; order Limisphaerales; family JAYPXF01; genus CALBIE01. The sequence continues at coordinate 10,901 of CALBIE010000173.1, forward strand.
CACAGTGCCAGAGCTGGAGGATGATGGGCGTGTCCGCCGTGTGCAGCGAGTCGACAATCTTGCGCCAACCGGCCTCCTGGGCGTCGTTGTAAATGCCGGGCGAATCAATCCACCCGATGCCCTGGGTGGAGATGGTGGTGGCTTCGGCGATGATCATGCCCGCCGAAGCCCGCTGTTTGTAATATTCAACCATCAACTCGTTGGGCAACCGCTGATTCCCCGCCCGACCCCGGGTGAGGGGAGCCATGATCACGCGGTTGCTCAGGGCGAGGCCTTGCAGGTCGAACGGCGAAAGTAAATGGGGAGCGATGGGGTTGGGTGCGGCAGTGGTCATGGCAATGTCTCGTGTTGATTCTGTTGTCCCGGCCTTTGCGCGCGAGGCTCACGCCGGGCCAGGGAATCTAGCAGATCCGCATGCCGACTGCACGCGGATAAAGAGTCCGGCGACGGGGGAAATGAAGTTACCCGTCCTATTTCTTGAGCGTTGTCAGGTAGGCGACGACGTCCCGGATTTCGAACGGGGTCAACACGTCCGTCATGGCAGGCATGGCGGAGACTTTGCTGGTGGATCGTTCCTCGATCTGCTGGTGCGTCACCGTGAGCAGCTCCCCGGAAGCCAGTCGCAACGTGACCGAGCCGCCGCTGTCTTTCACCAGAATGCCGTCCACGGTTTCGCCGTCGGTGGTCGAGAGACTGACGGATTCAAACCCGGGGGCCAGCCGTGCGCTGGGTGTTACCACCGATTCGAGTAAATACTCTGGAGTGGCGCGGTCTGCAATGCCGGTCAGGACCGGACCAACCTGTCGGCCTTCTCCACCCGCCTCGTGGCAGCGCACGCACTGCCCTGCAGCGTGAGTCTTAAAAATCTCGAGACCCCGGATCGGATCGCCTCCATGAAGCGCCGATCGGAAGGGCGCGAGCGGATCGTTCGGGTCGATCCGGGCCTGGAGTAGTTTTGAGCGCGCGGCCATTGTCTGCGATGGGTTGACCCTGGCGGCTTCTGTGACGTCGAGTTCCAGTTCTTTGGGCAGGGAGCCGTTCAGCAGTGAGTTCACATTGAGTAGAAGAAACGGTTCCGCCTGCCGTGTCCTGGCTGCGAGCCGGACAGCGGTCTGGAGTTCGGGGATCGAGAAGGGCGTGGGGGATTGAATGTACCTGGCGAAAGACTCAGGTTGGGAATCGGCCATTACCTCCAGGCCGGCCTGCCGCAGGGCCACGGGTTCGGCGGTCAGTGCGGATTGAACGGCACCGTCGAGCTGGTCCGCCTTGAGTTTGGCCAGGAGGCGCAGGGATTGGATGCGCAGGGAAACCGGCTGGAGTGGTGCTGCCACCCAGTCGGCGAAAACACTGGGGTCCGTCTCCACGCCATTCCGGGTGAGGATTCGCGTGAGCGCTTCTGTCAGGCTCGGGATCGGGGTTTGCAGAAGGTTACCCAGATTTTTCTGAATGAGCTCATCTCCCAGGGTCGGATGACGCATCGGGACCGTGCGGATTCGGCCTTCGACGCGATCGACGTACGGCGTTCGGTTCCAGGCGCCCAATGACTCGAGCGCTTCGATGCGCATCGGTTCCGATGGGGACGGATCCAACGAGAAACGAACGAGTCGCAGCGCGTTCTGCTCGGTGCCGAGCCTCAGGTTCGCGCTGATGGCACGGCGCACGATCACTTCGTCGTCCGGAAGATCCGGTTCGTCGAGCAGGGCCGCCAGTTCCGGCAACGCTTCGGGAACAGAAAAATCATCGTGAATCGCGCGCACGGCTTCGCGTCGGACCCAGAGGTTCGGGTCGTGCAAATAACGGGTCAATGCGGGGGACTGAAGTCGGCGCAACGCCACCACCGCTCCTGCGCGTACATGGTTTGATGGATGGGATGTCAGACCGGAGAGTGCCTCCACGTCTCCGATGCCGACCAAAGCCATGACGGTGGCGTGGCGGATGAAGGCGTCCTGGTTGCGGTTGGCGTCGAGCATTCGGACAATCGGATCGAACGCCGTGCGGGCATGGAGCTTGCCGAGGCTCATCGCCGCGTGGAACTGAACGCGCGGGCTCGGATCGGAGAGCAGGGTGAGAAGGGCGGTGGTTGCTGCCGTGTCGCCGAGCTCGCCCGCCAGTCGGGCCGTTTGCGCTCGAATCTCGGCGTCCGGGTCCCGGAACGGGATTTTGGAGACCGAACCCTTGGGCTTGAGTTGGGCCAGTCCCCACAGGGCGTGCACGCGCGCCAGCTGCGGGGCTGCGGTGTCGATGGCGGTTGCAAGCAGCGGGGTGGCGTCGGCCCGGCGCACGATCTCGAACTGCGCCAGTTGACGGATGCGCATGTCTTCATGGCCCAGCAGTTCCCGAAGTTCTGGGAGTGGTCGGGACTTCACGCCGTCCTTGAGCAACCGACGAACCTCCCTCCGGATGGGGGAGCCGGTTTCGCGCGGGTCGTCGAGTTTGTAGATGGCTCCTTTTTCGTTCGGGCTCCACATGCCGTCCCAGTCGGCGATGAACATGGCACCCGAAGGACTGAAGTTGAGAGCGCTGGCCATCATGCCGGAAAGGAAAACGTGTTCGCCCGTCATTTCGAAAGAGGCGCCCTTGGGCTGGACCTGGAATGCGGTGATCTTGTTTACCGGAAACTGGGCGAGGAAAAAATGGCGTTTGTAAGCGCCGTTGATCGATGTTCCTGGATTGTATTTGAACCCGGAGGGACCTACGGAATAATTCGAGAGAGGGGGCGTGATGTAGGCCGGTTGCCCGTCCCAATGAGGTATCCACATCCGCTCGGCAATCCAGGGGTTGTAGTCCGGTTGCTCGGTGACTTTGGACCAGCCTCGATCCCGGAACTGCCAGTTCGTGCGCCAGCCCGAATCGCTCCCTTCGACGATGTAGACGAATCGTTCGCGTTCATCGGCCAGATCGCCGTCGTTGTCCACGGAAAAGAGGTTGCCGTATTCATCGAATGCAATCTCCTGTACGTTGCGCAATCCGAGCGCAAATACCTCCAGTTGGGTGCCGTCCGTGTTCATTCGCAGAACGCCGCCGGTGTTTGGGTGATGCAGTCTCCTGCCCTCCCGCGTCACCACCGAGAAACCGTTGTCGCCGATCGAAAAATACAATTTTCCGTCCGGTCCGATCGTCAGGCCGTGGAGGTCGTGTCCGTCAAACGAGGCGTGAACTCCGAAACCGCGAAACACGGATTCCTGAACTTCGGCAATTCCGTCCCCGTCACGATCCTGCAAGCGCCAGAGATCGGGGTAGACCGTCACCCAGACCTGATCTTCCCAGGGAAGTACCCCGGCCATCACACCGTTGATCTCTTCGTTAAAACCTTCCGCGAACATCTGGGCGCGGTCCGCTTTGCCGTCCCCGGTGGAATCCTCGAGCCAGTGGACCCGCTCCCGGACTTCCATGAGATCCCGCCAATCGTGGCTGCCGTCCCCATTGCGATCGGTCAACCAGCGGGCGTTTTCCGCGCTCTTTTCCGGGGCCATCTTCGACCTGAAAAACCGGCGCAGATCATCGATGGACTGGTTGCTCAGGTCGTCGATCAACCACGGGCGATGACTGCGAATATCGATGTCGACCGTGGAACGGCGGGCGGTCTCGACGACGTAGAGGCGTTCGTTGTTGTCGAAGCTCAGGGCCACCGGATTCTTGAGCATGGGTTCCCGTGCCCAAAGCGAAAGTTCAAGGTCCTTTGGCACCACAACCGGGCCGGTGGTCTGGGCCATGCCGTCTGCGGACAAAAGCACGAGCAGGACGACGATCAAGTGTCTGAGGAATGGAGCCATACCGTGACGATAAGCAAACGACATAATTTCGCAACTGCTGAAGAATGCACCTTGAAGAACGAGGCACCGAATCGGCGAGAACTGGTGATCAAAGCTTCATCTCGGACTGTTCGTTTTGGATCGACAGACGTCATTCGTTGCAGAAATCTGAATGGCATTGAAAACGTCACTGCATGTTTCGCTGCTGGTTTGCCTGTTCTTCGTCGTCGTGCCAGGTTCGGGACAACCATTGCCTTCGGACGTTCCGCAACCTGGCACACGGGGTTCTGTTAATGATCAGGTTTCGAGATTAGCTCTTAAGCGCGACCTGACCCGTGACGGTTCCGCGCCGTTGTCGCCGGCGACCGACGTCAACGGGGATGGGATTCCCGATTTTGCCCAACTGGACAACGGAACCCGGGAGCCACTTCAGGTTGCCCCGTCGAGGCGCGGAAGTCTTAATTGGAATGGAGACGAGAGTTTGGGGACTGGCGTAAGCCAGGCGCCTCGGAGCAAAGCTGCGGGGACGGATGTTGCAACGTTTGGCGCTACGCCGGATTTGATCACGGCGGATCCGTTCATCTGGAGGATTCAGGAGACGAACCCGGCGGGCGAAACGACGGATCGCGCAACGGATCCCGGAAACCCTTCCGGTCTGCGCCTTGCAATTGATCGGGTGGAAACGACCTCGACCCGGAGAGAATTTCGCATATCGATTTCTGGAATCCAATCGGTGAATCAAGCTGTGAATGTTTGGGTTTCAAACGATCTGAAGACATGGAACAAACTGGAGGATTCGATGATCGAAACCAACGAGCGTGGAGAGCGCCGGATCATGACTCCGCTGAATTCAGGGATGCAGTTTTTCCGGGTGACTCTGGTTGAGTAGAAGACGGAAAATGGATCCGGCATACCGGGTTTCTCCAAACGAACGCGCGGCCTGATCCGGATTTTAGGTATCGTTCGAACGCCGCAGCTTTGATTCGATCTTCGAAGGCAATTGCAGTCTCGATTCTCCACGGGCGGAACTTGGCAGTGTGGGAATCGATCAAGAGTGAGGTGGGATGGTTCATCATTCAGGGCTAGTGGGCCAGTGCTTTCAAGTGGTGGTAGGCGGCGAGGGTTGCCAGCCGCGTGTCTTCCCGAGGGCCGCCCACGGTGAAATGGTAAAGGCTTTGGAAGGCGTCGTCCGGGAGGCCCATCAGTTCATGCACGGGATCGTCGAAGAAACAGCCGATGCCGGTCGCTCTCACGCCCTGCGCTTCGGCTTCCAGGTAGAGGACCTGCCCGATCATGCCGGTCTCCCAAAACAAATGGCGATAGCGATAGGGTGCGGTCTCTAGTTCCTCCCGAAACCGCGCGATCATACCCAAGGAGAAAGCGCTGTCGCCAGCAATGGACTGCTGACAGCTTACCGACGATGCGGTGCTCTGAAAATCTCCGGCCTGGAGCAAATACAGGGGAAGCGCTTCATCCACTGGCCGCCAGAGGAAATGGCGATGGCACTGTTGTTGCAAGGCTGGCAAATCCCGTTCCGCTCGCAGCAGGAAATACAAGCCCGGCTCCAATCCCGTGACGCGGTGAACGAACAAGAGCAGATGCACGCACGGGGCGGTCAGTCCGAGATCGAACGGAGCGCACTCGGCGCGGGGAAGGGTTTTGTCCAGCATGGCGCAAAACTGGTTTTTTGTAATGCTGGTGATCCCATCGAAGGCCACCGCACTTCTTCTTTGGCGAATGATTTGTGCGGCAGGGATTCCAGACTCTGCCGTTGGCGTGTAAAACGGGAGTGTTGTGTTAGAGTCTGTTTGAAAATGTGAGGCGGACACTTTGCCTGCCAGTTCGGGCGGCAGACTGGAAGCCTGCCCTACATTTGCCGTCGCCTCTGCCACGCGCGAAATGATCTCCCAATCCACATGATCTGCGCTCAATTGATTCGGCGTTCCCTGGAACTTCAGTCCTGAAAACTCCGATACAATTTCTGACGGTAAATCTCGCGGAATCCGCTGCTCCCCGCTGCGATGGACGAAACACAGCAGTTCGGGATGCTCCCACTCGAACTCCGGCCACTGGGTTTGATTGAAGCCCAGCAGCATTGCGATCTCCTCGTCAGACACCGCGTTGAGCCAGGTGACTTTCCAGCCGAGCAGATTGGCTGCGAAGCTGAGGGCCGCCAAGGCATGTCCCACGTCATGCTGGCCGTAGCGAAAAGCCCGTTCGCCGTATTTCCAGGCTTCGCGCCAGAAGATGCTGGTCAAGGCGACGAAGAATCCATCCGTGTGCAGATGCTCTTTGATTTGCGGCCACAGCGTTTCGGGCACTTCAGCTCTAGGTTCCAGAGCGTGCAGGTAAGAGTTGTAATGGAAGACGCCCGCGGTGACTCCGGGCAGCGTCGGCAGGATCAAGTAGGCTTCGGTCGGATGCAGATTGCCACTGGAAGGATTCACCCGCAAAGCCCACGAGTTTCCAGGAATGGATTTCCACGCCGAAAGCCCGAGCGACAGCTCAAGAAAGGCGCCGATGGTTTCGCGGGTAAAATGCTGAAAGGCGTTGCGGCTCCTTTCATACAAAGCCAGATGCTCGCTCGCCGGGTCTTTTTGCAGCAACGGAAGCCTGACCGGTGTCACTCCTTCATAGGAACGGAAGGGGTTGGGCTGATTGGCCCAATCCAGGAAACCGGCGGACCTCGCATAGCGATGGAAATGATGCTTGGTCTGCTCGTGATAGAGCAGTGTCTCGGTGACGGCGGAATTGGTCTCAGTTATCATTTAGATGCAATCAGGAACTGCACGATAGCATTGAACAGCCGGCCCGTTGACGTGCCCAGTCGGGACGTTTTGCTGCAAATTCTTCCTTGTCGGGTTGTTCGTCATAGGGATGGCGCAATAATTCCAATAAATCATTAACGATCGAAAAATCGCCCTGCTCCGCCTTGTCAATCGCGAGTTGAGACAGGTAGTTTCGCAGCACGTATTTAGGGTTGACGGCGTTCATTCTCTGTCGTCGGCTGTCATCAGGCGTGCCGTCATTTCGAATACGCTTTATGTAACTCCTGAGCCAGTTGCTAATGCGCGCCTTGTGTTTGGGGGTTAATTGCTCCGGCACATAATAAGCCTCTATCAGCGGCCTCATCAGCCCTTCGTCGCTCGCATCGTTCAGGGACTCATTGCCCGTCTCGATCAGGGCAAGCTTGCGATAGAAAATCGCCATATCAGTTTCAACCAACTGCAAAACGGCCAGCAATTCTGTGATTAACTCATCGTCCGTTGCCGGGTCAAAGGCATGCAGGCCCAGTTTCCCGACCATCATGCGTTGCCAGCCCTGTGCAAAGTTCTCCGAATAGACATTCATCGCCTGTTGCAGTGGCTCGTCTTGCTCAATGAGCGGATAGAGCGCATTGGCCAGTTGCCCCAGGTTCCAGAGCGCGATTTGTGGCTGGTTGCCGAAACGGTAGCGACGACCTGAAGCGTCGGTTGTATTGGGCGTCCAGTTGGGATCGTAATTCTCCAGCCAGCCGTAGGGGCCGTAGTCAATGGTGAGGCCGAGGATCGACATGTTGTCTGTGTTCATGACGCCATGAACAAAACCCACACGTTGCCAATGCACGATCATCTCCACCGTTCTGCGACAGACTTCCTTAAACCAAGTGAGATAAACTTCTGGCGACGGCTCTCCCAATTGCGGAAAGTCAGTGCGAATCGTGTAGTCCGCCAGTTTTCGCAGCAAATCGATATCGCCGCGTGCGGTGAAAATCTCAAAGCTGCCAAAACGCGTAAACGATGGAGCAACACGGCAGACCACAGCACCCGGTTCAGCCTTGGGGTTGCCATCGTAAAACATATCCCGAATCACCTGCTCACCACTCACGATGAGACTCAAAGCTCTCCTGAGTCTTCCATGTTGTTTCCTTGGAGGGTGACTGGTCGATGTTTTAGCAGTGGAAGCTGATTGAGGAGGTTCTCACAATAGTCCCATTGCTCCAGCGTCTCCTTCCATGCACTTGGGATCGCACGAACTCCTTTATGCGCACCCAACACCATTCCGATTGCAATGCTCCGTGACGCATTATCGCCACCCACCATTGCATTGGCTTGAAGCGCGTTTTTTAATCCGTCTTGTTGGTTTGCATACTTGAGAATAAAATAGACAGCGCCCGGAAGCGTCCCCTCAGTTGGGCTGGCTTTACCGACCTTGATCGGTTCAGAGCGGCCGATATCCCATAGTCTTGCCATGCTCGTGAGGGCTAGATCGTCCGAGAAAGGCTCTTTGGAGAGCGCCGATTCAGGGTCAGCCTCCTCTTTACATTTCGCAATGGCTTGAGCCGCTTTTTGCTCAAAAAAGCCCCCCATCTGTGCTGCTATGCTTTCAATCGCATCGAGGGGGGTAGCGCCATTGATAACACGGTGGGTAACGCGCGCAAAAAACTCTCCTCCGCCTAACGCATGGGTATCTCTGTGGGTGAACATTGTTTTTCTTGCCGCGTCCACCAATTCCTCTTCGGTTTCATAGTAGGCATGGGCCGCAACATGGCGGATAGCCATCGCGTTCGACATACCGCCAAGCTGTTCAATCGGGGTTCCTCTTTTGACTTGCGCATAGGTCTCTTGAGTCATGGTGCAAATCCATGAACCCCATCCATTCTCAAGACGCTTCATCCAATGCGGAATCATCGCTGCAACACTCAAAGGTCTTGGGGGGGCGGAGATAGCCGCCAAATGCTCTAAAACGAGGATATTGTAATCACCGTAGTCTGTGGTTCCCCCTGCCGTTTTACCCGGATGGTAATTACGCTCACCCCATCCGATTCCGTGAGTGTGTCCGCCCATCATTTCACCGGGTGACATAAATTTGTCCACTGGCCTATTGCCATAGGCCTTGAAAATCTTTGCGGCATCGTATTCATAATGACTGCCAAGACAGAGGGCATCGCCGACAAGGGCACCGAAAAATGCCCCTTTGATTGCTTCTTCTTTTGGCAAGTTGTTCATGACCTTTCCCTCCTTGTTGCTTGATTCTAACTGACTGAGTATGGCGTTTGGTTTCATCGGTTTTCGTAGATGTTCATCAGGCGGGCTTTCTATTCATCCGCCAGCGCATCCAGCAGATACTTCGACGGCTTGAAATGCTCGTTGAGGACGGTGGTGATGCCGTCGCGGTGCATGCGGGTTTGTGCGATGTCAAAGTTCGGCGTTTTATGCGGCGCGAAGAGGATGTCGTCGTGTGTGGCGTTTTGGTGACGCTTGAACTTCGCGGGCGTGATGTGGCCGCCGAGATGGTCGTCGCGTCCGGTAGCGAGGTGGCAGGTGCCGAGGATTTTTTCGTCTTGGATGTCCGCGCCAGACATCTGAGGTGCTCCCCATTGTCTAGACAGATTTTGGGGTGACTTAAGATGGTGAAAAGCGGGGTATGTCAGGAGCATGATTAGCGAGTTAAATGAGCAGGGGGGCGAGCTCCGAGCCTTAGCTCGCACCCCTCTGCATTCAAAGGCTACGTTTCGTTTCTTGGATACTCAAGTAGGAAAGGTGAACTATGAGCAATCGCGATCCCCTCCGCACTCTCCTCGTGTTTCAGGAATCCTGCGGTTTGGGGGAGGGGGGCTCAGACTTTGAGAGGCCCCCCCGGGGTGAGGGGGGGCGGGGGTGATTCTCGGGTAAGGTTCGTAAGCCTTGGGACGTTCGAGGTGAGTAGGGTCGCGACTGGAGTGCGGTCGGATGGAGGAATGCTTGCTTGTGGAGGGAGCCGGTCGCCGTCGCCTCTCAGACGATCGATTGGGTTCTCAGAGCCCCGATGATTGAAAACATATCGATAACACCCTTAAATAC
>CALBIE010000174.1 GCA_937893495.1 uncultured Verrucomicrobiales bacterium
ATATCATCGACAATGACAGTGTGGTGCAGTTGCAGGTTACCCTCACCAATGTGTTGGAGGATGTAGGCAATGCGGTGATGACCGTCGTGCGGTCCGGCTATGTCAACAATTCGCTGACGGTGAATTTCGCCACGACCGATGGCACGGCAACGAACGGCTTTGCCTACACGGCCACGAATGGCACGTTGACCCTGGGCACGAATGTAACATCGGCGGCCATCGCGGTTCCCATCCTTAACAACAAGATAGAAGAGAACACGGAGTCATTTGCGCTCTCGTTAAACTCCCTGGCTGGCGAGGCTACGCTGACCGCTGCTACAAACGCTACCATCAACATTCTGGACAATGACAGCACGCTCACCTTCAACCTGGCGACCGGCGTCCTGCTGGAAGGTCAGCGAAGTGTGACTTTGACCGTAAATCGAACCGGGTATACGAACGGAATCGTGAATGTCCCGTTCTTTACCTCGGACGGTCCGGTCGGGTTGACGGGTGCGGTGGCCGGAAGCGATTATATTGCGACCAACGGGGTGCTGACCATCGGTGCCGGAACGAATGTCGGAACGTTTAACGTGTCAGTGCTGGATGATGGAGTGGATGAAGCCGATGAGGTTTTCGTGGTCTCCCTTGACAGCGTGGCCCTGGCGGCGAGCACGAATGAGGCTTCGATTGGTTTAATTACCAATTCGACCGTAACCATTATCAACGATGATTTCCGCACGCTTATTTCCGGAGGCATTGCTCTGATTTCCGAGAACTATCTGCCAGCGAACGTAGCGGTCGATCCATTGGAGCAGGTCACCATGAACTTCGCCCTGCGAAATATCGGCAATGTGGACGCGACCAACATTACAGCACGTTTATTGGCGACCAATGGCGTATTCAGTCCAAGTGGCAATCAGGTTTATGCCAGCCTTGTCCGGAATGGCCCTTCGGAAAGCCATTCGTTTACCTTCACGGCTGGAGCAGCGGAACAGATCACGGCGGTGCTTGAACTTACCGATCCGAACAACACAAACTTCCTGCAGTTTGTGAACTTTCAGATAATTCTGGGTTCGCCGACAAGCCGGACTAACGCCGCGTTGATCAATATTCCAGAGTTTCTGCAATTGCCGAGTTTTGGCACGGCGCTGCCGTACCCGAGCATTATCACGATGTCAAACGTCAGCGGGGTCATCAGCAAGGTGACCGTCAAGTTCAACCGCATCATCCATTCTTTCCCGGCGGATATCGATATTCTGCTGGTGAGCCCGAGCGGGCAGAAGTTGATTCTAATGTCAGACGCGGGATTGAATTTCAGTGTTACCAATGTGGATTTGACGTTTGACGATCTGGCTTCCGCCTCATTGTCGCAGTTGTCTCCGTTGATGTCGGGCACCTACAAGCCGACCGACTATGTGACCGGAGATGTCTTCCCGGTGCCAGCGCCAGCCGGACCGTATGCCACGAATCTGGCCGCGTTCAAGTCCGCGAGCCCGAATGGTGACTGGAAACTGTATATTAATGACGACACCGACTTGAACTTCGGCCGTATCATCCAGGGTTGGGAATTAACGATTCATACCGTGAATGCGCGGGCGGATGTCGGTGCGACAATGACGGCATCAACTAATTCCGTCCTGATTGGTAATACCGTGGTCTTCACGACCATCGTCACGAATCATGGTCCTGATATCGCATCAGGTGTCATCTACAGCAATCAGGTGCCAGCCGGAATGACATTGATTTCATTCCAGACGTCAGCGGGCACGATTTCGACGAACACGAACGGTGTGGTCATTGCCAACATTGGGAACCTGGGGACCGGTACAAATAGCTCGGCAGCGACCGTCACGGTTTCTTTGAATCCGACAAATGCGGGCGTTTTCAATAATATTGCCAACCTGTTGTCAGCGGATATTGATTCAATATCGAGTAACAATATCGTTTCTGCACAGCTCTTTGTTGTGTTGCCTGGCGGGTTTGGGCTGGTCGGACAGTCTGGAACGGGCGGCGCGGTGAATCTGACCGTGACGAACGCACTCGTCGGACTCTCTTATCGAATTGAGAAGGCGACCAATCTGATTGGTGGTACCAACACCCTCTGGATGCCATTCCTGACGAACGTGGCGACCAATGTGACCTTCACGGTGACGGATACCAATGCACCTGCTCAATCCAGTCGGTTCTATCGGGCATTGCAACAGTAACGGGTCTGACCTGCCTGGACCATAGATGCCACCCATGTTCTCACTGAACTCGACGCCCTCCGTGGTGCATGGATGGTTGGCTGTCGCCGAGTCTGGAGATGCTATGCGTCTTGCCTCATTAGAATTTCTTAAGGGGAGGCCTGCGGGAAAGGACTTAGAAGGCGATGGCTAGGGACAATTCTGTAGGTTTGTAATCGTTGATAGTGCTTGATGGATAAGGGTTTATTACGCTAGGTTCCCCCACTGTTTCGGGCTCATTATTTTGAAGAATTTTGACAAAATCCCTGATGTTGCGCTGAGAGTCGAGCCCGGCGGCTTGGTATCCGGTAAGCGATTGCAATTGAACGAGTTGGGTATGGAAAAAGGAATTCTGAAACGTTGCCACTTGGGGGCCCTCGTACTCGCGATATTCTGCTTCGCCGGACGGCAGGAAGTTCAGGCACAGGGCAACAATTCCGTCAGCAATACAGTGAATATCGCCGGCAGTCGGGCGATCATCTCTAACATCAGCAATGTCGGGGCGGGCAAGGCGGTGTCTGAGCCACTCCATCCCAGTGGGAACGCGGGCGGTAATTCCATCTGGTACACCTGGACGACCGCACTGGCGGGGCAGGCCAGCGTGACGATCAATAACTTCGGCACAGGTAACACGAACCAGCTTCTGGCGGTTTACACCATGAATGGTGTCGTCGCCAACGCGAACCTGGTGCTGGTAGGCAGCAATCCCGCGGCCGGAAATGGCTTCACCAACGTGCTGACATTCACCGCAGTACAGGGAACGCAGTATTTCATTTCCGTGGATGGAGTCGGCGGGGGAACGGACAATAATTTTTCCCTCAACATGGGCGGCCAGATCAGTGGCACCGGCGGGCATTTCACTTTCGCCGTCAGCTCGATGACGGTGACTGAAAGTGAAGGCAATATCACGGTGGGGAATTTCGGGTCCATCGGCCTCAGCCCTTCGACACGTGATTTTAGCGGAGCCGTTGTAACGGTGGTGCGAACCAATGGCGTCAGCGGTCGTATGCAGGTCGGTGTAACCACTGTGGATGGCACCGGTGTCGCCGGCACGGATTATACGGCGACAGGTGGATTACTGACCTTTGATGATTATCAAATGAGTAGCAGCATCCTGATACCAATCTTTCAACGAGGAGGATTTAACGGAAATACGGCATTCCAGGTCGTTCTCACAAACGCTGTTGTGGATTCCGCTCCGGTGAATGGAGCGGTGGAGAACCCCAATCTCGTCCCGACTTTTGACTCCAGCCCGATGACGGTCAACATCAACAATGTTCTGGATAATACGCAGTCGAATCCCACCAATGGCATCATCAGCATTGCGCGTTCCTGGTACCGGCGCGCGGAGCAAGGGGCCAATGTGCAATTTGAAATCGTCAAGGCAGGAGGCGATCCGACGGTGGCGGTAGATGTGAACTATCGGTTAAGTTCGCTTTCCCGACGAGGAGTGGGAGTGGCTGGCGGCGGGTTAAACAACAATTTTCAGTTGCAACCGGGCTCGGACTACGCGTTGCCGCACAATTATCCTGTTCCAAATGGCTTTGCCTCGGATTTTACCAACACGGCCAACGAGACCACGGTGACAATTCCCGCCAGTGCCGGTGTCAGCGTTGTTACCGTCTCGGTGCGCCTTATCAACGACAGCGTCGTGGAAGCCAATGAGGATATCCTGATAGAACTGGTGGATGATGGAGTTTCGGGAACGACGTCCCCCAATCCCTACGCCAATCCCGGCGCCATGATGGACGGCTGGAACATTGGTAGCCAGAGTTCGGCCATCCTCACGATTGTGGCCGAGGATATACGGGGGGCGGAACAACCGGCCGGCGCAGAGGATAATACTTTCAATCTTGCCGGTGACTTTACGACCAGTCCGCCAAACAATCCGGCGCCGGGTGCGAATAATCTCGTGTTTGATTTAGCCGTTCAACCCGACCAACGAACGGTTCTGGTGGGTGATTTTACGGCGGTCAACACGACGCCCCGTAATCGGGTGGCGCGACTGTTGACCGACGGACAGTTGGACACGTCGTTTTCGCCGGGTTCGGGTGCCGATAATTTTATCAATGCGGTCGCGATACAGACGGACGGGCGAATCCTGATTGGTGGCGGATTCAGTTCCTTTACCGGGGTAAGTCGCAATGGTGTCGCCCGGCTGAACGCGAACGGAACTCTGGACGCGTCTTTTAATCCGGGAGCCGGGGTTAATCCCGGAAATTCCGCCGCCAGCGCAGTTCAGGATATTGCGATTCAGAGCGACGGTAAGTCGATCATCGCGGGTAATTTTACAACCTTTAACTCATTGTCGGCCGAGAAGGTGGCTCGTCTGAATCTCGACGGCTCGCTCGACAACACGTTTTCCAGTCGCGGTGGGCCCAATGACCGGGTATATGCGGTTGCCGTTTACACCAATGCGGCGAGCCTGAACCTGGGCAAAATCATAATTGGAGGCAGTTTCATCACCGTCAGCGGGACACCTCGCTTCTACGTTGCCCGGCTCAATTCCGATGGCAGTCTGGATACCACCTTTGGATCGTCCAGTACGGGCCCGAATGGGGACATTTTTGATGTGGTGATTCAGAGTGATGACAAGGTTCTCATCGGCGGAGCATTCACAACGGTTAACACAATTTCACGGGGACGAATTGCCCGCTTGAACGCCGACGGTTCCCTCGACACGACTTTCAATCCCGGTACGGGAGCAAACAATTCGGTGTTTGCGATCGCACAACAGACCGACGGCACGATCCTGATCGGTGGTCTGTTCGAATCCTACAACGATACGCGTCGAATGAAGGTCGCGCGGCTATTGGGTTCGGGTTCCCTGGACACATCGTTCATGGACACGACCTATAATCATTTCGCCGGGTTGACGGAGCCACTTTCCACCAGCGCGGATTCCGCCTGTTTCGCGATTGCGCTCGAGAGCAGCGGAAACGTGATGATAGGCGGGAGTTTTAACCGGGTTGGCGGCGGGTTCGGACGTTTTGGGGGGATCGTTGGCTTTGGAAATCTGATTTCCTCAGGAGGTGCGAATGCACGAAACTTTGTCAGTGTGCGGCTGAACGTCGCCCGCTTGATTGGCGGTAGTACTCCGGGGCCTGGAAATATCGAATTCAATTCAGATATCTACACGGCGGACGAATTCACCGGGAACTATTTCGTTCTGCTTTCGCGGACCAACGGGGCAATCGGGGCAGCAACGGCTCAGTTTCAGACTGTGAACGGGACGGCTTCAGGCGCGTCCGGCGTGGGAAACACGGTTGGTTTCGACTTCCTGCAGGTTACGCAAGCTATTACGTATGGATCCTCGAAAGATACTCTAGATATTGTAAATGACCGGCAGATTCTCAATGCCTTGTCCGGGCCTAACAGTGCGCCGGTCGATGCCCGAGGTTTTATTTCCGGCGCCTCGATCCTGGAGGTGCCTATTCTTCAGGATACAAGTGTGGAGGGGAACGAGCAGTT
The DNA here is from genome assembly GCA_937893495.1 of uncultured Verrucomicrobiales bacterium. GTDB lineage: Bacteria > Verrucomicrobiota > Verrucomicrobiia > Limisphaerales > JAYPXF01 > CALBIE01. The sequence goes on from CALBIE010000174.1 coordinate 5,679, forward strand.
TTCCGCGACTTTGACCTTGCCCGGGCTCCAATCGAGTACGCCGCCCCTGGTTTTTCTTGGAGGTGAACCGATCCCGGTTGGCACTGCCTTGGGACGGCGTCAGGCGGAGTTTGTGATTTCCGACGACGATTTCCTGTTCGGTGAATTGAGTTTCAGTCAGACCAATTTTACCGTGTCGGAAAATGTTGGTCTGGCGACCATTACAGTGGTGCGCTCCAACGGTGTCACCGGGAATATCAGCGTGGAATTCTTCTCTCAGTTGCTCGGGAGCAATACCGCGACGACCGCTGAGTTTACGCCGGTCAGTGGAGCGCTGACCTTTGCTCCCGGACAAACCACCAGAACATTCACCGTCCCGATCGCCGACGATACCGTCGTCAATACTCCTTCCCAGCGCACGCTGACCCTGGTGCTGACCAATGCTTCGGGTGGAGCGAGTATTACCACGAATGCAGCCTCAAGGGTTGCTGTGCTGACGATTGCCGACAACGAGCCTCCAGGCGGCACCCCGGCCGGCTCAGTGAACACGGCTTTTGGTAGCGGCACGGGCTTAAACGACAACGTGCTTGCTGTGCTCTACGTCAACAACGGTGCGCCGGCGTTGAACGGGAAATGGATTGTTGGCGGTGATTTCACGGGGATTGACAACATTTCACGGAATCGAATCACGGCGCTGAACATCGATGGGACGGTGGACACGACGGTGTTCAGCAACATGGGAGAAGCCTTCAACGCCACGGTGAACGCCCTTGCCATGCACACCAACGTCGCGAACACCAATCTCATCGGTCGAATAGTCGCGAGCGGTTCGTTCACGCAGTTCAATGGCACCAACCGTGGGCGCATTACCCGATTGAACCCGGACGGTTCGCTGGATTCATCGTTCAATCCGGGTGCGGGCGCGGACAACACGGTATTTGCCATCGCAATCCAGTCAGATGATAAAATCATCATTGCGGGCGATTTCACTTCCGTCAACGGCACGTTGCGAAATCGCATCGCCCGATTAAATACTGATGGCAGCGTGGATAACTCCTTCGACCCCGGTCAGGGAGCGAATGGGACGATTCGCGCTGTTGTGGTGGGGCCTGGAAATGAAATCTTTATCGCCGGCGATTTCACTGCTTTCGGAAATTTTGCCCAGAGCCGAATCGCCAAACTGACATCAGCGGGTGCGGTGGACACTGCCTACGTGGATCCATTCAATCCGAACGCGGGTGCCAATGCGCCCGTACGCGACATCGCGCTGGATGTATTGACTAACCTCGTAATCGTGGGGGACTTCACGAGCGTGGATGGCGACACAAATTACAATCGGATCGGCCGCCTGACCGTATCAGGAGAGCGGGACGCTTCGTTTGCGACTACGAGTGCGGATATTTCCGTGCTGGCGGTGACTTTTGACGATCAGGGTCGCATTCTGATCGGTGGCGATTTTTCCCGAATCAACGGGCGAAATCGCACTCGAATCGCTCGACTGAGTGTGAACGGACAACTCGACCCGACGATTAATTTCGGTACCGGGCCAAATAATTTTGTCGGAGCGGTGGCGGCACAACCGGTTCTGAACGGATTGATTACGATTGGCGGCGGGTTTACGACGGTCGATGGGTTGCCTCGCAGCAAGGTTGCTCAGTTGATTGGCGGTTTTAACTCTGGTTCCGGAACGTTTGAATTTGTCACCACAAATTTTACGGCCTTGGAAAGTCAATTGAACGTAGAAATCACCGTGCGACGCCTACGAGGGTTGAGTAACCAGGTTTCCATTGATTTCACGACTCTGGACGGGACCAATACATTAAATACAAACATGAATGCAATCGCCGGGCAGCACTACACCACGAACAGTGGCATTTTAGTATTTCAAGAGGCGGAGGCAGTTCAATCCTACACCATTGTGTTGACAAATGATGTGGTCACCAACGCCAACCGTTTCCTGCTTAATCAGTTGAGTAACCCGACTAACGTCATTGGAACGGTCGCGACAAACGATGCCTCGTTGATTGCGGGAAGTTTAACCAATGCCACACTGGAAATTATTAATGACGACAGTTTGATCGGATTCGCGTTCGCCACTTTCAGTGTCAGTGAGAATCTGGTCGGCGGCAATGCCGTCATTATTGTGAATCGGGTGGGAAGCACCTCCGGGGCGGCGACGGTGAATTTTTCCACGAGCAATTTGACTGCGACCGCGGGTTTGGATTACGTGGCGACGAACGGAATTCTCAGCTTCAGCAACGGACAAGCCACGGCCACGATTCTCGTTCCGGTTCTTGATGATACCGTTGTGGAGGGCATTGAAAGGATCAGTCTTTCCTTGACGAATCCGAGTCCGGCCGGTGTGGCGTCTCTAGGGTTGTTTTCGGCGACGTTGAATATTGTCGATGACGATCTGCTGCCGGGGACGCTGGTGTTTGCCACTAACTCGTACAGCGTGCTGGAAAACGGTACGGCGGCGACGATCACCGTGACGCGGACCAACGGTTTCTCTGGACTGGTGACTGTCCAACTGGCAACTGCGGATGGTTCAGCCCGTGGTTTCACCGGGGTTGGCAGCACGGCCGGGTTTGACTACACGAATGCGAGTAAAACTCTGACGTTCGCCGATGGTGAGTCCGTGAAGACGACGACCGTTGGCATCATCGACAATTTGATAAATGACACCAACTCTTCGAAGACGGTTACGCTCACGCTTCAAAATCCCTCTGGGGGGGCAATTATCGGGGGGCTCGCCCAGGCGGTGCTTACTATCAACGACGACGAATTGACCAGCTTTGGAGCTTTTGCTTTCAGCACGAATAATTATGTCTATCTGGAAACCAATACGCCGGCGCAAAGCGTAATCACGATCCTGCGCAACGGTGGAACAGTCGGGACGGTCAGTATTCAATTCAGCATGTCGGGCGGCACCGCGCTGCCCGGGGTGAATTATGAGCCGGCTGATGCCAACGTGACCTTCGTCAACGGCCAATCATCGTTCAGTTTTCCGGTGCGGCTGATTGAAAATAAAAATATTACCGGACCGAAGACCGTCAATCTGTTTCTTTCCAACCCGAGCGGGGGAGCAGTGCTCGATACCTTGTCGCAGTCAGTATTGACGATTAACGACATACAAACGGCACCCGGCGAATTCAGGCTCCTGAGCCCTTCCTTCAGTGTTGCCGAAAACGGTACGAATGCGGTCGTGACAGTGATCCGCACCAACGGATTCACGACTGCCGTATCGGTCTCGATCGCCACCAGTAATAACACTGCAACGAGCGGGGTTCATTTTGTCAACTCGGTGAGTAATCTTGTATTTGCCGATGGCGTCGCGACCCAGACATTCCTGGTGCCCATCATTGATAATACGGTGCAGGACGGGAACAAGATTTTTGACGTTCAGCTGTTCAATAACATACCGGCGGGTGGCCCGCCGGGAGGAACCAGTATCAGCCTTGGTTCCGGGCAAGTGCGTATCGTGGACAATGAAGCGCCGGCCGGATTGCCTGATATCGGTTTCGACACTGGAGGTGGGGCCAACGATGCGGTCAGTGCGGTGGGCATTGATACGAACGGCTTCATCGTGATCGGTGGAAATTTCACTTCGTTTGACGGAGTTGGGAGGACGAATCTGGCGCGATTGAACCCGAGCGGTTCATTGGATACGGCCTTCCTGCCAGCGGAAATCCGGCAATTGGGCACCAATGCAAGTGTGCGCGCCCTGGCGGTTTACACCAACGGCACCAATGCCGGGAAGATTGTCATCGGAGGGTTGTTCAGTACCGTTGGTGGTTTGCCGCGAACAAACATCGCGCGAATCAATCCTGATGGCAGCCTGGATACCTCGTTTAATGTCAGTCTGAAAACGGACAATACTGTTTTTGCGATTGCTATCCAGACCGACGGCAAAATCGTTCTGGGTGGATTATTCTCGAGAGTAAACGGCGTCGGGCGAAATTTTATCGCGCGGCTTAATGTTGACGGTACTCTTGATACGCTTTTCAACCCCGGTTCCGGAGCCAATGGACCGATCCGCAGTCTGGCATTGGATATTGGCGGAAATATCATGATTGGCGGCGAGTTCACACTCTTCAACGGAGTGATTCGTAATCGGATTGCGCGGCTGCAATCGGGTGGCGACGTTGACAAGACTTTTGATCCCGGGAGCGGGTTGAACAACAGCGTCAATACGATTGCAATCGGTTCAGACAATCGGCCTGTGATTGGCGGCCTTTTCACCAACTTCAATGGCAACGTTACGGTTGGCCGGATTATGCGGCTAAACACCGACGGGACAATTGACACTACTTTTACCAACTACCTTTTCACCAACATTGTGTCCTCAGTGCCGGTCGGGGCGGATCAGTTCATCAGCTCGATCAAGATACAAGGCGACGGGCGAATACTCGCGGGTGGTGGATTTCTCAATTATGGAACGCTCGCGCGCAGTCGGATGGTGCGGTTGAACTCGGACAGCTCGGTCGATTTATCCTTCAACATCGGATCGGGTGTCGATGAGTTTATCGCTGCCATGGCCATCCAGCGGGACAATAACATTGTTATCGTTGGTGGATTTACGCGGGTGAACGGCGTTGCTCACAATGGGGTGGCCCGTATCATTGGAGGACAGAATCAGGGTTCGGGCAGTTTGCTGTTTGAATCGAGCACGTATTCCGTCATTGAAAGCGCGACTAACGCACTCATCAGCGTTATCCGGCAAGGGGGACTGAATGGAACCGTTGCCGTCAACTTTGCCACGTCCGATAATACCGCTCTGGCCGGCGTGGATTACATTACCGCTACCGCGACATTGGTGCTTCCGCCCGGCCTTGCGCAGACAAATGTGCAGGTTTTCCTGACCGATGTGGCCCAGACCAACACTACTTTGAGTGGAGATCGGTTGGTGAATCTTCAATTGTCGGGAGCCTCCAATGCGACCCTGGGCGTGCAATCAACGGCAACGTTGAACATTGTGGATGATGATGCGGTTTTCGGTTACAGCCCGTCGGTTTACAGCGCCAACGAAAACTCTGGATTGGGAACCGTCATCGTGCAGCGTTTCGGTGGTACGATTGGTGTGGCAACAGTTGATTTCTTTACGAGCGATGGCACCGCCCTCGCGGGGACGAACTACCTCGCCACCAATGGTACCCTGTCTTTCACCAACGGCCAAATCGCGGCAACTTTTCAGATTCCGATCATCGACAATACTACCGTGGACGGCAACCGGACGATTAGTCTGGGTCTGACGAATGCCAGCGGAACCGCGCGTATCGGCACGGCGGGGATCGGTACGTTTATCATTGTGGACAATGAATTTGGACCGGGCACCTTATCCTTCAGTACCAACTTCTACTCAGTCTCCGAAATCGAAACGGTTGCCCGGATTCAAGTTATCCGAACGAATGGTACCGTGGGTGCGGTTTCAGTGGATTACACAACCTTCGTCAGCACGAATTCGACGGCGGTAGCGGGACCGACCAATGATTTTAATTCAGCGTTCGGGCGGTTCACCTGGCCCGATGGCGATGTCACCTCGCGTGAATTCACCGTGGGCATTGTTGACGACTTCTTCACCAATGCGAACCTGACGTTGGATTTGCGCCTGCAGAATTTTACGGGAGGCGCCAATCCTGGAATCACCAACGCTACCTTGACCATCATCGACAATGACAGCCGAATTGGATTTGCCCTGACCAACTTCACGGTTTCAGAAGCAGGAATCACCAAGTCGATTACCGTGGTTCGGGAAGGGCAGGCCGTGGACACGGTGTCCGTTCAGTTTGCCATTACGACGACCAACGCGGTGTTCGGCCCTTCCCCGAATGACTATGAAACCAACTTCATCACGACCAACCGTTTGACCTTCTTTGCGGGGCAGACGAACCAGTCGTTTATCATCACGATTAACGATGACCAGATTGTGGATGGTGACAAGCATCTGACTCTGACACTTTCGAACCCACTGGCGACACCGGCGAATTCGGCTTCACTGACAAACGCCGTTGCGGTACTGACTATTCTTGACGATGAATCGAATATTTTCTTTGCCACAAATGCCTATCAAGTGAGCGAAACCAACGGTTCGGTGTCGCTGACAGTGGTTCGCACTGGCGTGACAAACTCGACTGTCCTGGTGGAATTTGCCACGACGAATCAGACGGCCCTTGGTGGATTGGATTATGTGGGAACCAACGGCACGATGACGTTCAATCCCGGCGATACCAGCCAGACATTCATCGTTTCCATCACCGACAATGTCCTGCAGGACGGGGTGAAGTCATTTCTGGCGCAGTTGGTGACCGTTGTGGGACCGAGCGGGGTACTCTTGACCAGCCCGAACCAGACCGTCATTACCATCACGGATGACGAAACCGCCAGTCCGGTTGCTGGAACGATCGATACCACGTTTGGTGCCCGCATCGGTGCGAACGGGCCGGTCAACACCGTCAATTTCACGACCAATAACCAGATTATCCTGGCCGGAAATTTCACGACAATTAACGGTGGTGTGGCCAACCGAATCGCTCGCCTGAATGCCGACGGAACGTTGGATCAAACCTATAATACGGGTTCGGGTGCGGATGGGACCATTTGGTCGCTGGCACTGCAAAGTGACGGATCCGCCTATATTGGGGGTGAATTCACCAATGTCGGCGGATTTGCTCGTGGTGGTGTTGCTCGAATAGCTCCCAATGGATTGGTGGATGCGCTTTTTAATCCGGGCACCGGTGCCACCAATCCAGTTTATGCGGTAGCGACCGAGAGCTCCGGCACGGTGTTGGTAGGCGGGGCGTTTGCCACCTTCAATGGCGCAAATGCGCCGGGACTTATCCGCTTAACTGCCGGCGGGACAATTGATGCCACTTTTAATCCAGGGACAGGTGCGAATGGACCCGTTCGCGCCATCGCGGTTCAAGCCAATGGATCGATCGTGGTGGCCGGAGATTTCACAGCGATTAACGGAAACGCTGCCTCGCGGATTGCGCGCTTGAATGCGAATGGCGCGTTTGACGCAAGTTTCAATCCAGGGCTTGGAGCCGACAATTCCATTTACTCACTCACGGTACAGACCGACGGAGCCATCATCGTTTCTGGCGCGTTTACTACCTTTAATGGCATTACCCGAAACGGAATTGTCCGGCTTAATGTCGATGGCAGCGCGGATGCATCGTTCAACACGGGGACTGGAGCCAACGGTCCAGTGCGGGCGAGCGCAATTCGAAGCAACGGACAACTGGTTGTCGTGGGTAATTTCACTACTTTTAATA
>CALBIE010000175.1 GCA_937893495.1 uncultured Verrucomicrobiales bacterium
CACACTCGAATGGAGTGTTCTTAACGAATGGATCCTGTGGACCGCGACAATCACGATCAGTTTCTGCGCCTTTACGTAGAGAATGAGGAGGAGTTACGGGGATTTGTACGGTCATTGGTGCCGACTTTGGAGGATGCACGGGAGGTGATGCAGGAGACGGCGGCAGTGCTTTGGCGGAAATTTGTGGACTTGGAGTCGCCCAAGGATTTTCGGCGGTGGGCGTTTGGGGTGGCGCGATTCGAGGCTTTGGCGTTTCGGCGGGATCGGGCACGGGATCGGCATGTGTTCAGTGAGGATTTGATGGCGATGTTGGAGGCGGAGGCCGCCGAAGTGGGCGAACAGAGCAACCGGGAAGAGCGAGCCTTGCAGAGCTGTTTGAAGAAGCTCCCCAAGCCGCAACGTGAACTGGTGGAGGTGGCCTATGCGCCCGGGGTGCGGATTGATGAACTGGCGCGCGAGGCCGGACGGACCCCGATGGCGTTCTACAAATCACTGCATCGGATTCGCATGGCCTTGGCGGATTGCATTCAAAAGTTTCTTAAGCAGGAGGAAGGATTGGCATGAAGTCGAGTGCAGCGCACATGGATCTGGTAGGGCGCTACCTGAGCGGTCAGTCGACCTATGAGGAGACTGAGCAACTGGAGAGCTTGATGCTCGAGGATCCACAGTTGCGAGCGGACTTTCTCGCCTGCGCCCGGGTGGACGCGGCCTTGCCGGGAGCGGTGGGTGAGAAAGGAATTTTGCTCGAGTTTCAGCCGGAATTACCGGCGCGATCCCAATGGCGGCGTTGGGCGCCGACCGCGGCTGCGGCGGCCTTGTTGATCCTGGCGGGAAGTCTTTGGTGGAAGGGAGAACAAAACAGGCCGGCGCAGCCACAGCTCGTCGCCCGTTTCGGCAAGTTGCTGGATTGTCGTTGGATGGATTCGAACATCCGTGTTCAGTCCGGCGACGCCATTGCCAACGGGCAGCGGATTGAGTTGTCGGCCGGGGCGGCCGACCTGCATTTCAGCACCGGCGCGAGGCTCAGGCTGATCGGGCCGGTGACCATCGAGACGCGGAGTGAGAACAGCGTGTTTCTGACCTTGGGCGAGGCGCGACTGGTGGCCGAGACTCCGGAGGCCAAGGGGTTCGTTGTCGAGACGCCGAATTCGAAGTTTGTGGATATCAGCACGGCGTTTACGGCGACGGTGTCGCCGGATGGGCTCAGTCGGCTGGAGGTCACCGAAGGCGAGGTGGATGTGGCTCTGGATGGGATAGAGAAGTCCAGTCGCCTGAAGGCCGGTGAAACCCTTTACGTCGAGCCGGGCGAGCGCAGGATCATCACCCGCATTGAGCCGGGCGATGGCACGGCGGCCTTCCGCTTTCCCACCATTCCGCCGCCCAGCCGTGAGGACTACGCGGATCAGGCGTCGGGGCATGCCACGATCCGGGTGGCTCACGGCGAGTTGCAGATCGAGCCCAAGCGCAGCGGTCCGGTTTCAGCGCTGGTCGATGGCGCGGGACAATCTCGGCGGGACTCGCCGGGGGAGTCCACATTCTTCCGGTCGAGACCGGGCGGAGGCATCCTGATTGATCTGGGCCGCGTGATTTCAATCGAGCGGATCAATTCCTATTCGTGGCACCAGCACGAGCAGATCGAGGAGCATCGCGAGCGGGCCCGGCAACGCTTCACCCTTTACGGATATGCAGGAGACCAACTGCCCGATCTCGATCTGCCGCCGGAGGAGTCCGGATGGACGCGAATCGCCCGGGTCAACAGTGACAAGTTCTTCCGGGTCAATGAACGACTCGATCGTCCGGCCCAACAGGCTTGTTCCATCACCGCCGCGAAAGGTGATCTCGGTCGATTTCGGTATCTGCTATGGGAAGTGAGGCCGTCCACTTTCTATGGCGAGTTCGATGTCTATGGCTCGCCGTGACCAACAGAAATACTTCATGCGACAAATTCTGAATCAGATGAGAAACGGGAAATGGATCGCCGCCATCGCGGCTGTCACGCTCTTGCTTGGGGGCACTGAGGCATTTGCAAACGAGGAAAAGGCAATGCGCCAGTTCTTCAATGACTACTGCGTGAAATGCCACGGACCTGAAAAGCAAAAAAGCGGTCTGCGCCTGGATCAACTAGATGCTGAGATAAAGAATTCCGCGTCAGTGGTTGCGTGGCAGGATGTGCTCGATGTCCTGAACACCGGCGAGATGCCGCCGGAAGACGAAAAACAACCAGAGGCTGCCGACCTGACGTCTGTAATCGGCGTCATCACGGACAACATCCTGTCGGCTCGAAAGCGGCTTGCGGCAACCGGCGGCGTCATCAAGATGCGCCACCTCAACAAGCGGGAATATCTTGGCAGCATGAAGGACCTTTTCGGCGTCGATCTGCCGCCGAGCATTGTGCCCGATGACGCCAGTGAGGCGTTTGACACGATCGGGGCCGATCAGTTTTTCTCACTCAAGCAATTTGAAGGCTATTACAAGGCGGGGCTCGGAATCGTTGAGAAAAACCTTGCGGCGCTGACTGCGCCCTTGCCGAAGTCCGGCACGATCCGGCACGACCCTGAAATCGCCCCGTTCCAGGCGGCCAAGGCGGCGTATGAAACGATGGTGAAGACCAAGGAACTGATCGATGCCGGCGCCCCCATCTCCGAAATCAGCAAGGTGGATCCCAAGATCGGCGACGCCGGACAGGTCCGGCTGTTCATCAACCGGTACCCTGTGCGCAGCAAGAAGCCGATCGCCAACTACGAGAACTTGAAAGGGAAAAAAGGAGTCTCCGGCGGTTTTGTCCATACATTCGATTCAAGGCCCCGCAGCCTGTACAAGGTTGCCATCAGCGCCATCGAGACAGCCGGTGGAGAGGTGGATATTGCCGTCAACAACAAGAGCGTGGGTTCCGTCCAGTTCAAGCCTGGCAAGGACCAGGTCTCGTCCAAGCTGACGCTCGGCGCCAGCATCCTCGATTCCACGATCACCCTTCGCGTCAGCGGCCGAAAAAATGATGTCTACGATTGCCTGACGTTGACCGGACCCTTTGAAGACAACCTCAGCGAGCCTTCCTTCTTCGAGTCGGTGGTCAAGCCGGCGGTCCAAAGCGGCCACCCATCCGAAGGTGAAATCGCCGCGATGCTAAGAAAATTTGCCGACCGGGCCTTTCGCTACCAGGGCGTGGATGAGGAATACATCGCGGAACTTGTCAACGTCTACAATATCGAGAGATCGAACGGAAAGAATGTCGGCGAATCCCTGGTCCAACCTTTGACGGCAATCATCACCTCGCCGGCGTTCCTGTACATCAAGGAACCCAGCGATGGATCGAAGCGTCTCCTGGGCCAGAGAGAGTTCGCCATCCGGATGGCTTATTTCCTCTGGGGCGCGCCGCCGGATCAGGAGCTCCATGGTCTGGCGAAGTCGGGCGCGCTGTTTGACAAGGCCGTCATGAAGGCTCAGTTCGAAAGAATGCTGGCTTCGCCCAAGGCCGATGTCTTCCTGGCCGACTTTATCAACCAGTGGTCGGACATCGATCGCTTCGATGAAATCGACCTGCCCGTCAAACTCATTCGCGGTGGGTTCCAGGCCTCGGCTCGCCGGGAGCTTAGTGAATTTTTCAAGGTTCTGGTTCGCGAAGACCGGCCGCTGGACAATCTGATCGATTCCGATTTTGTCGTCGTCGACGCGACGCTGGCTCAATATTACGGCCTGAACGGCAGAGCCATTGACGGGTTTCAAAAGGTGGCTCTGCCGGCGTCCAGTCCCCGGGGAGGCATGCTTTCCCAGGCGGCGTTTCTGGTCACGGGCGGGTCAGGTCCGCGCACGTCGCCGACGATACGCGGCGCCATCATTCGCGAGAAATTCCTGCATGATCCCGTGCCGCCGCCCCCTCCCAACGTGCCTGCAATTGAGCACGCCAAGGGGCAAAAGCTGACCGTCAAACAACAGGTCGACCGGCACAAGGCCATTCCCCAGTGCGCTTCATGTCACAACAAGATCGACCCGATCGGATACGGCCTCGAGAACTTCGACTATCTCGGAAATTGGAGAATGACCGAGACACCCGGAGGAGAGACACCAGCCGGACAGAAAACGAAGAAAAGGGGGAAACGCGACAAAGCGGATTCCAAACCCGTCAAGGTCGCCATCGATGCCAGTGGCCGTCTCGAAGGAGAGCGGTTTGAGGGCTTCGAAGGCCTTCAACAGGCGCTCTTACAAAACAAGGACAGGCTGGCCCGGTCGATGTATGAATCCCTGCTGTCCTACGGCATTGGCCGCGAAATCGAATTTGTTGATGACCCGGAGGTGGATGACCGCCTGACCGGGTTGAAGAGCCGGAACTATCCGCTCAAGGACATGATCTTTGAAGTCGTCGCCTCCAGAGCTTTTGCCACCAAATAAATCGAAAAACCAACATGAGCATTCTAACCACGACCCCGTCACGCCGTTCCTTTCTTAAATCGGCGACCGCCTGTCTCGCCTTGCCCTATCTGGACGCTTTCGCCGCAACCGGCAAGTCTTCGGCGGCGGAGCTCAAGAGAATGGTTTTCCTGGGGCAGGGGTATGGCTTCCTTCCGGAGTTCTACCCGACTCAAGGCGGCAAGTTTTCGGAGATTGGCCTGACCGAAGGCCTGTCGCCGCTCAAGAAGCATCAGGACGACATCACTTTGTTGGGCAACCTGCTGAACGTCGGAACGACCAATCCGCACTGCGGCAGTCTGACCTTTCTCACAGGAGTTGCCAACGAGGGCAGAACCGTCAAGAACGGCGCCATTTCCTGTGATCAGGTCGCTGCCGAGCGCCTGTGTCAAAACACCCGGTATTCTCATCTGACGCTGAGCACGGATGACAACGCAGGGCACGGTCAATGCCTGTCCTTGGCTTGGAACAAGCAGGGCAGCCCGATCCCGGGCATCAACACGTCCTTGGAACTTTACGACAAGTTGTTTTCCGCCAAGGAAACCAAGGAGCAGGTGATGAGGAGAATCAAGACACGGCGCAGTGTGCTTGACGGACTGGAGGTCAACGCCCGGTCGATCAGTCGCCAGATCGCCAGTTCCGACAAGGAGAAGCTGGACGAATATTACCAGACGATCCGGCAGGTGGAACTCGGTCTGAAGCGACAACTCGACTGGGCCAACACGCCCAAACCGAAGGCCCCGTATGGCCACCCGGAGACGATCGACGGAGAGTCCGAAGTCAAGCTGATGTTCGACTTGATCGCGTTGGCGTTCCAGACCGACCAGACGCGCGTTTCAACCTACATGATGCCCTCACAATCCGTGCTCAGCAGCATGGGGATCACGATCCCGGTTCACGCGCTGTCGCACTACAACATCTCCGAGGAGCGAAAAGTCAATGCCGGCTACCGGGACAAGAAATGCATGGAGCTGTTCGGTTACTTGCTGGACCAGCTCAAGGAGAAGAAGGACCTCAATGGGCAGAGTGTTTACGATAGCTGCGTTGTCGCCTACGGCACCAACATCAAGTCGGCTCACGGCATCAAGGACTTCCCGCTGTTCCTATCCGGAGGTGGGATCAAGAATCTTCGACGGGGGGAAAGCGTCAAGCTCTCGCAAGACACGCCTCTGGCCAACGTCTGGCTGACACTCCTGCAGCAGGCCGGTATCCTGATCGACCGCTTCAGCCACAGCACCGGAGCCCTTCCGCAACTGCTCGTATGACCCCGTGAGGATTATGAGACGAACGATTCAGAGTTTGCTTGGCGCCGTTTGTGTGTTCGTAGCGCAAAACGCTCACCCGGAGAATCCCCGTTCAGTTCAACTCGATTCGAAGATTCTGGATGGTTTTGTCGAAAAGCATTGCGTGCGTTGTCACGGACCGAAGAAACAAAAGGGGGATCTTCGGTTGGATACGCTCAGTCGGGTGATCCGGAACAGCGGGGTAGCTGAGCATTGGCGCGAGGTATTGAACGCGCTCAACCTCGGCGAGATGCCGCCCGAGGATGAGAAAAGGCCGGCCAATGCGGAACTGGAGCCGGTTCTCGACCATCTCACCTCCTCCCTGCTGGAGGCAAAGCAGCGGTTTGCGGAAACCGGTGGCGAAGTGATGCTGCGACGAATCAACCGCCGGGAGTATCGAAACACGATGGAAGACCTGTTCGGGCTCCGCGTTCCCGACGAGCTGATTCCACCTGACGACATCGGTGAAGGCTTCGACACGATCGGGCTGAGCCAGCAGTTCTCCGCGTTCCACTTCGAAGGGTATTTCGTGGCCGCGGAGAAGATTGTTCAAACCGCGATGCACTGGGCCGAGAAACCGCGCGTGGAAACCACGACGAAAAGCTTCGAAGCGGAGACGCAGAACGAGCGGATGGAAAAGTATGTCAGGGAATACGACGAGAAGATGAAACGGGTCACCGCCGGGGAGACCAATGAGCAGCTCGGTTTCAATGACGACGCGGCGAGAAAAATCTTCATTAGCCGTTACGATCTCATGGCCGGTGGGCGCAGGCGGTACCTCGAGCAGCCCCACATCGAGAGTGGGGCCTATCTCGACGAAGAGTTTTTCCGCGTCGGTCTGAACCCCGTTGTCGGCTACAAAATCGACCCTCGCGGAGCCTACCGGATTCGGGTGACCGGAGGCGTGAACGGCACCCAACCGCCGATCCGTCAGTTCGTGGAGTTGAAGGCCGACGGGGCGGCGATCGGGCATCTAAGAATCGCCGGTACGCCCGAAGTTCCGGGGACCGCCGAGTTGGAGTTCCGGCCGGTCTTGGATCAGGAACGGGCTTGGATCAACCTCTCCGAGAACCGGACGGGAGGCGCAGGAGTCCAGGTCTTTCGTCGCTACGCGAAGGAGGTCGGTTCGGGAGGCCCGCAGGCAGCGATTTGGGTGGATCGCGTCGAAGTGCAAGGGCCGTTCTTCGGCGAACTTTCCTTCTTCGAGCAACTCTACCGGGAACACCTTGCGGGAAGTCCGTCGGACGAGGGCGTGCAGCAGCTGCTCGCCAGTTTCGCGGGGCATTCATTTCGGGGCCACACGCCCGCACCGGAGTTTCTCGACCGCGTTCAGTCCGTTTACCGCATGACTCGCGAAAACGGCGGAACGGAGCAGGAATCGCTGATTCCTGCACTGGCCATGATTTTGAGTTCACCGGGATTTCTCTACCTGCTGGAGGAGAGCTCCAGCGATGAAACTCTGACCCAGGTCGAGTTCGCCAATCGGCTTGCCCTTTTCCTCTGGAGTCGAATGCCGGACGGTGAGCTGCTCGCGGTAGCTTCTGAGGGGCAACTCTATGACGCCGACGTGCTTCGCACTCAGGTGGACCGCATGCTAGTGCATCCGAATCGATGGGCCTTGGCCGAGGGCTTCCTGAGCCAGTGGGCGAGCCTGAAGCGTTTCGATGAAATCGCCATCGACGACGAACAACATCCGATCTTCAACGACGGCCTGCGCCTTTCCGCCCGGCTCGAGCCGCAGCATTTCTTCGACAGCCTGGTTGGGGGAAACCTGGGGATCGATCAGTTGATCGACTCGGACTTCGTCGTGGTCAATCCTTTGCTCGCGACCCATTACGGCGTGGATTATCCAGGCGAGGGAGACGAATTCCGGAAAGTTGCCCTGCCGCAGAATTCGCCGCGTGGCGGCTTGCTCGGCCAGATGGCTTTCTTGACCATGGGCTCGAACGGCGAGCGCTCGTCGCCGATCATTCGCGGGGTTCTCGTGGCGGAAAAGTTCCTTCACAAGACCATCGCTTCTCCGCCCGCCAACGTTCCCGAGCTCGCGACCGCCAGCGACAAGCCGCTTGCGGTCATGGAGATCATCGAGATGCACCAGCGCAAGGCCCAGTGTGCCTCGTGCCATCGCAAGCTCGATCCGATCGGCTTCGGGTTGGAAAATTTCGACCTGCTCGGCCGCTGGCGCGATCTCGAGGTCGTCGGAAACATCGGGAAAAAAGCCGACCAGGAAGGCGAAAAGATCCCGGTGAGAGCCGAGGGCAAATTTCCGAACCAGCGAGAGTTCCGAAACTTGGAGGAGTTTAGGTCCGGGCTACTGGAGCAGAAGGACCTGCTAGCAAGATCGATCACCGAAGGTTTGTTTTCCTACGGTCTTGGACGCCACGTGGAGTTTTCAGACCAGCAGGCCATCGACGAGATCCTGGCCCAGTCGAAGCAGGACGAATATCGTATCGATGACTTGATTCATGCGATCGTCATTCACCCAATTTTTCGGAGGAATGTATCTCAATAATTCAACCATTTCCATGAACCAACAGAGTATGATCGCTGATCAATTACTTCGAAACGACCGCCAACTCGCAATTTTATGAGTATCGAGCGACACAACCGTCGGGCCTTCCTAAAAGCCGGTTCCACCGTCCTCGCGCTCCCGCTGCTGGATTCGCTCTGCGACGCGAAGGCAGCTGAGGCCAATCCCAAGCGCATGCTCTTTATCGGCGGCGGTTTCGGATTCACGATCGATACCTTCTTCCCCACCGAAGCCGGTCGCTTTGCCGACATCGGCCTGACGCCGGGCATGGCACCGCTGGAGCGCCACCGGGACGACATCACCATGGTGTCGAACCTGACCAACCTCGGCGCGACCAATCCTCATGGGGGCAGCACGTCCTACCTGACCGGGGCGAATGTGAACAACACGCCGGGCAAGAAATTCCACAACTCCATCTCGCTCGATCAGGTGGTCGCCCGGCAGATCGGCCAGGCCACCCGCTTTCCGTCGTTGACCCTGAGCGCCGAGGGCGGCCCCAGCACGGACGGTCACGGGCAGGGGCTTTCGCTTGCCTGGTCGGATCAGGGGCACCCGATCCCCGGCATCCTCAACCCGGTCGATCTTTATGGCCGACTCTTCGGGCAGGCAAAGGAATCGCCGGAGGAGCGGGAATTTCGACTCGCGCAAAAACGGAGCATCCTCGATGGGGTCACGTCGGACTTCAACTCGGCGAAGCGGAAGCTCAGCCGGAACGACCAGGACAAGTTGGAGGACTACTTTCAGTCCGTCCGCCAGATCGAGCAGAATATCAGCCGGGAAGTAAATTGGGCCCAGACGCCGAAGCCGAAAGCGCCCGTGCGTGAGCCCGGAGAGGGCTTGGATGGATTGCAGGCGCTGAAAACGATGCACAGCCTCATCGTCGCGGCCTTCCAGACCGACTCGACCCGGGTGATCACCTATCGCCAACCCGTCGGATCGGTCCTGCAGGGGCACGGCATCAATCTCAACCCGCATTCGCTCTCGCACTACGGCCTCGACCCAAAGCGACGCGAGGCATCGGAAGCGAAAGATCAGCTCTTCATGGGCTTGCTCGCTTCGCTCATCGACCAGTTCAAGTCCAAGCATGACCTGAACGGTCAGCATCTCTTCGAATCATCGCTCATCAGCTACGGCTCGAACATTCGTTCCGGTCACGGATTGCGGGGCTGTCCTTCTATCTATACCGGAGGCGCCACGGCGAACCTGAAGAAAGGCGAACACATCATCCTGCCGGAAGAAGACACGCCGCTGGCGAATTACTGGCTGACCTTGATGAATGCCGCGGGCATTTCGCTGGACCGCTTCAGCCACAGCACTGGAAAGCTTCGCGAATTATTCGCATGAACCGCTTCATCCCAGCAATGTGTTCTCTCGTTTGCGCCTTCGTGGTTCAAACTACCCACGCGGCGAAGCCGCCTAACGATCAAGCGGACCGCTTGCCGAATATCGTTTTGATGATGTCGGACGATCAGGGCTGGGGAGAGACCGGATACAACGGGCATCCGCATCTGAAGACGCCAACCCTCGACGACATGGCTGGCACGGGATTGCGCCTTGATCGTTTCTATGCCGCCTCGCCCGTCTGCACGCCCACGCGGGCCAGCGTCCTGACAGGGCGCCATGCGAACCGGATGGGCGCGTTTGGGGCGAACTGGTCGATCCTCCCCCAGGAAATCACGCTCGCGCCGCTGCTCAGGTCCGCCGGTTATTGCACCGCGCACTTTGGCAAATGGCACGTAGGCGCGGTGAAGAAAGATTCACCGCTCTCACCGAAGAAACTCGGCTTCGATGAATCGCTCTCGCACGACAACTTTTTCGAGATGAATCCGGCCTTGAGCCGCAACGGTCAGACGCCGGTCAAGATCGAGGGCGAAGGCTCTGAAATTCTCATCCGTGAAGCTCTCGGCTTCGCCCGCAAGTCCGCGGGCAAGCCCTTCTTCATCGTCATCTGGTTTGGATCGCCGCATTCGCCCTATTACTGCTCGGAACAAGATAGCGCGCCCTACCGCAAACTGGGCGACGAACTGAGTTGGCGTTACGGCGAAATCACCGCCATGGACCGCGCCATCGGCAGGTTTCGTGACGGACTGGCTGACATGGGTCTTCGCGAAAACACCCTGCTGTGGTTCAACTCCGACAACGGCATGACCATCGAGGGAATTTCAAAGGAACAACAAGCCCGGCAGTTCAATGCCGGACTGCGCGGCAGCAAGGCGCACATGTATGAAGGCGGCCTTCGTGTCCCTGGTATTATCGAATGGCCCGCCGTCATCGACCAACCGCGCCACAGCGCCGTTCCTTGCGTCACCTCCGACATTCTCCCGACCCTGTTGGACATTCTGAACCTCCGCCATCCGAAGCCTGATCGCCCCTTGGACGGCATCAGCCTCAAGTCCCTGATCGTCGAGGGAACAATGGACCAACGCCCCACGCCCATTGGCTTCTCCGGCTACGACTGGCGGTCCGAACAGAAGAACGCTCCCTGGTTGCGCGACAACAGCCTGAACGCATTCATCACCCGAACTGCGCCGAAACGAGGAGCCACCAAGCGCGACAAGAAGACCTACTTCAAGAACCATCGGCACCCCGTCGCCAAAACGGAATTCCATCATTCCCGAGCCTGGATCGACAATCGCTACAAGCTCGTTTTTCCCAAGGGTATAAATCCAAAGCACGAACTCTATGACCTGGAAGAAGACAGCGAAGAAAGCGTCGATCTCGCCGCCCAGCGCCCCGAGATTGTCAATCGAATGGCCAAGCAGATGAATGCCTGGCTTCTATCCGTAGAGAACAGTCTGACCGGAGCGGATTACCAAACGAAAAACTGACTGCTTTCTCCAATATCAAAATGAAACGAATTCATCTCCTCCTGCTTGGCGTCCTTTGTGTCTTCGTGGTTAATGCTTCTGCGGCTTCGAAGCCTAACATCATCTTCATCCTTGCCGACGACATGGGTTACGGCGATTGCTCGGCGTATAATTCACAGTCAAAAGTGAGCACGCCGAACTTGGACCGCTTGGCAAAAGAGGGTTTGCTGTTCACGGATGCGCATTCGGCCAGCGCGACCTGCACCGCTTCGCGCTACGGATTGCTGACGGGAATCAACCCGGCGCGGCGGGGTGTGGTCAACGGCATCTGCGCGCTGGGACCGGTATTGGAGGAGAAGGAAGTCACCGTCGCGG
The DNA here is from genome assembly GCA_937893495.1 of uncultured Verrucomicrobiales bacterium. Classification (GTDB taxonomy): domain Bacteria; phylum Verrucomicrobiota; class Verrucomicrobiia; order Limisphaerales; family JAYPXF01; genus CALBIE01. The sequence continues at coordinate 11,400 of CALBIE010000175.1, forward strand.
AATTGTTGCGGAGGCAAGGTTACGTCGCGCGGATGTTCGGCAAGTGGCATCTGGGTTTCGAAATGAAACCGGCCAAGCCGCGTCCGGTTTATGATTTTTCAAAACCGTTCCAAGGCGGTCCGTTGGATCATGGCTTTGATTCGTTCCTCGGCTTGCGCCAAGCCGTCAGCGGCGCTCCCTACTTCTACATCCGGGATCGCAAAGCGGAGGCTGAACCAACGGAAACCACCAAGGGCACCAAGAACAGCGCCAAGGCTAACGGCAAGGACTCACGAACAGCTTATGGGGCTGGCGCCATTGCTCCTGGTTTCGTGCCCGAGGAATGCAATGCGCGTTTGAACGATGAAGTCGTTCAAACCATTCGCAAGCACGCCGCGATGGGTGACCAGGCCAACCCCTTGTTTCTCTACTACGCCATGCTGCAACCGCACACGCCCTGGCTTCCAGAAGAGCGCTTTGTCGGCAAGAGCGAGGCCGGTCCTTACGGCGACTATCTCGTGCAGATGGATCACGAGGTGGGGCGGGTTCTCGAGGCGCTCCGCGAAACCGGACTCGACCGAGACACACTCGTCATCTTCTCCAGCGACAACGGGGCGTTGTGGCCGCGATCCTACATCGACGCGACCGGCCACCGCGCCAACGGTCCGCTCGCCGGCGGCAAGGCCCGACCGGAGGAAGGCGGCCATCGCGTTCCGTTTATTGCGCGCTGGCCCGGCCGCGTCCCCGCCGGAGCCAGGACCGGCGCCACCATCAATCACACCGACTTCCTCGCCACCTGCGCCGAACTGCTGGAGATCAATCTCAAGCAGGCCGCCCCCGAAGCCGCCCAAGACAGCCACAGCTTTCTCAATGTCCTGAGGAATCCCGCCAACACCCACGCCCGTCCGGTGATGTCCGTCACTCCCCGCAGCTTTCGCGACGGCGATTGGAAGCTGACCTTCAAACCAGCCCGCAGCGCCGGACCGGAAGCGCGTGAAATCGATCAGGCTTCGCTCTACAACCTTGCCGAAGATCTGGGAGAATCGACCGACCTCTCCGGATCACAGACCCGGCGCAAGGCCCAACTCTTCGCCGCTTTCCGGGAATACTACTCCACCCTGAAGTTGAAACCCCTGGCCAAACAGGTTCAAGCCGGTAGAGCCGCCGCGAAAACACGCTCGAAGGCGAAAACGAAACCGGCTCGCACATCCAAGCCAACAGGAAAAGACCTGGAAGAAATTCGCCGGCAACGAACGGCGCTCATGAAGAAATTGGACGACCTCCTCACCCCACAACAGAAACAGGCCCACGCTGACGCGAGAAAGAAGGTTCTTGCCAAAGGGAAGGGCGGTGTCGCCCTGCGCAATGCCATGGACGCTGCCCTCAACCTCAGCCCGGATCAACAGAAACAATTCGACAAGCTGCGCAAAGAGATTTCTGATCTGACCCGCAATTGATGAAATCCTTCTGCGGCAAATGACGGGATTCGTGGAGAGTTCCTCCTGAATCCCCTGAAACATAAACGGGTCGGTTCTTGACTATTGATACAAGG
>CALBIE010000176.1 GCA_937893495.1 uncultured Verrucomicrobiales bacterium
GCGAACAGCGTGAGGAACAACGCCACATCGCAAAAGTAGAGGAAGTTCGACGGCCCGTAGTTGATCCAGTAAACCGGCACCAACACCGCGATGAAACCGGTATATGCCAGCTTGAGCCATGGGGGAATCGATGCTTCGGAAGAGGCCAATCTGTCCAGATTGATCGGCGTCGCGGCGTTGTTCATCGCTTTGTTGTTGGTGAGTTTTGCATTCATGCGTTTTCAGATTTCGCGGTGACAATATCCGCAAGGCGCGTGATGGATTAATTGATAGAATGTGCCGAAGCATCGATGACAGCGATGCGGGTTGCCGACATTACCTCCTTCGGATTTGCCAGCACCAGTTGGTTTCACGGTTACGCCAGCACAGGCATTCGTGATTGCAGGAGAGTCAGACATGATTTCGATGAAGCACGTCTGGCACGTTTATGCCAATTCAGGTTATTACTACGTGCATGACACCTTTCTTGGCGACAGTCCGCGCCGAGCGTATGCTCAGGGTGTTCGCATTGACGGCAGGACGGGAGAGATTGTGAAACGATGATTTTGTGGCCTGACCGGAGCGCTGCAGCGAACCGCCGCCCCGCTGGGCAGTCGGACGGTTCAGATAATTTGGCAGCGATTGTTGCAGCCGACCGAACGCTTCCGGCGGCGGCCGCTGAGCGTTGGGCGTGTGCCCACCTGAAGGCCATCAATTAGATTTTTATCAGAAGGATAGGTCTATGAACATGCTAACGCCGTCAGGTGGCCATCTCAAGCTGGAAAGGCTCGCTGGATCCTGGGAAGGAGAGGAGATTATGCATCCTTCCCAATGGGATTCGAAAGGCGGCGTGGCGACCGGAAGAAAAAAGCACGAGATCAGTATTGGTGGATTTGCTCTAATCGCTGATTACGAACAAGAGCGTGACGGGGTCATCACGTTCACCGGGCACGGCGTTTACACGTACGAGCCCAAGGCGGATTGTAACACCCTCCATTGGTTCGACTGCATGGGTTCACCGCCCGAGGTATTCGTGGGAGGATTCGACGGTGACATGCTCACCCTCGCCCACGGTGGCCCCGGGATGCACGTGCGCATGACGTCCGACCTTTCGACCCCTGCGACCATGAAGACTATGTTCATTCGATTGACTCCGTGAATGGTTTCATCAGCCGCCGTTGTTTTTTAGTAGGCCTGCCGAGGCCTTTGGGATAATGCAGAATCGGCGAGTTGTCGTTCGACCGGCGGGCTTTTTCGTATTCTTCTGCCGGGGTCAGGTCCTCAAAAAAATCACTTACCAGTTTTGCGCTGACTCGCTTTTCCAACAGTGCGCTGACTTTGACGATGCGGTTTATCTTCCCGGTCCGTGCCATAATCGTTTCCCCAATTTTAATTTCGCGAGCCGGCTTGATGGATTGCCCTCCAATCTTCACATGCCCGGCCGAACATGCCTCCGCCGCCAGGGTCCGACTCTTGTAAAGGCGCACCGCCCAAAGCCATTTGTCGATTCGCACGCTGTTCATCGTCGTCGCGACTCTATTGTGAATTCTGGGAATTGCCCAGTCGTTCGTCTCCCGGGCCGGCATTACCAAGAACAACTCCTGATCGCGACCAAATCTTGGTTGGCGTGTGGCGATGAGGGAATTCCTTAACTTCCAATTTGCCGATGCTCGCAATATAACGGGTGCATGAGTTTTCGCACAGACTGGGTTGGTGCCTTGATTGGAATCCTGTTGATCCCGTTTTCCGGTCAGGCGTTGGATCGTCTGGCCTACCATAATCCGGGGTTGAAGGTGGATTTGGGCGTCGGGCTGTGGGCGTGGCCGATGCCGATGGATTGGGACAAGGACGGCGACTTGGATCTCGTCGTCGCGTGTCCGGACAAGCCGTACAACGGCGTGTACTTTTTCGAGAATCCCGGGAACGGGAAAGGTAAAAAGTTTCCGGTTTTCAAGGCTGGCAAACGGGTTGGGAAGGCCGGGCAAAACATGCAGGTCAGTTACGTGAAGGGAGATGCGCGGGTTTTGCGCGATGGGTATGAACTTCTCGATTTCCGACAGAACGGTTTTACAAAAACGAAGAAACTGGTTTCCGATACGCGATTGTATCCGGGCAACACACGGGCGCGAATGTGGCGCTACGTGGATTACGACGGCGACGGCGACCAGGATCTCGTGGCTGGAATTGGTTACTGGGGTGATTACGTCTGGGATCAGGCCTACGATGCGCGGGGTGTCTGGCAGAACGGGCCGCTGCATGGTTTCGTTTATCTGCTGGAAAATCGAGGAACGGATAAGGAACCCAAATATGCCGACCAACGGCGGGTGACGGCTGGTGGCTCTGACATCGATGTTTACGGCTGGCCCTCGCCGAATTTCGCGGACTTTGATGGAGACGGAGATCTTGATTTGCTGTGCGGCGAGTTCCTGGACGGGTTCACCTACTTTGAAAACATCGGGACCCGCACGAAGCCGGTTTACGCAAATGGTCGAAAGATGGCCGATGCCAGAGGCAATCCGCTGGTGATGGATTTGCAGATGATCACGCCGACGGCGATCGATTGGGATGGGGACGGTGACCAGGATCTGATTGTCGGGGACGAGGACGGTCGAGTCGCACTTATCGAGCATACCGGACGGACGTTTAAAGGGGTGCCGCAGTTCCTGCCACCGGTCTATTTCGAGCAGGAAGCGATGACGCTGAAATTTGGGGCGCTGGCGACACCGTTTTGTGTGGATTGGGATGGCGATGGAGATGAGGACATCGTTTGCGGAAATACGGCCGGTTACGTCGGTTTGTTCCGGAATCTTGGTGGTGGAGCAACGCCCGAATGGGCGCGCGTTGAACTGCTGAAAGCGGACGGCCGAACGATTCGAATTCAGGCCGGTCCGAATGGATCAGTTCAAGGACCCGCCGAAGCGAAGTGGGGATACACGACACTCTCAGTCGCGGATTGGGATCACGACGGATTGCCGGATCTGCTCCTCAATTCCATTTGGGGTGAAATCTTGTGGTATCGAAACATCGGCGAACGGAACGCGCCGAAACTTGCTGCAGCTCAAGCCATAATACTGACCGAGTCGATGCCGAAACCTGAATGGTTCTGGTGGGATGGTTCGGAAAAGCAGCTCGTCACCCAATGGCGCACGACACCGATGGCCATCGATTTCACGAAAGACGGACTGATCGATCTCGTGATGCTCGACAGCGAAGGCTATCTCTGCCTTTACGAGCGGCGGAGGGCAGGGGCGCAAACAGTTTTGAATGCGCCGGCGAGGGTATTTGTTGACGAGGACGATTCTCCCATCCGATTGAATGACCGAACGGCGGGCCGTAGTGGTCGTTACAAAATCTCGGTGGTTGATTGGGATGGTGATGGCCGCCTCGATTTGCTGGTCAATTCCGAGAATGCCATCTGGTATCGAAATGTGGAAAGTCGGAAGGGCAAACATGTATTGAAGAAAATGGGAAACCTCGGCAAGCGCAACGTGGCTGGACACACGTCGAGCCCGACCGTTTGTGATTTCGACAAAGATGGCAAACCGGATCTTCTGGTCGGCGCCGAGGATGGGCGGTTGTATCTCCTGAACCACAAGGACGCCGTGTTCTGGAAATCGGATCAGTTGCAGGCGCGCGCCGCTCGGAAGCGGAAACCGGAAGGGTTGCTGAAGCAATCCGGAGTTCTGGTTGAGGAATTCGTTTTCACCAGAGCCCCATTTGAGCAATGCCATGCCTCAACAATTTGCAAAACCAGCCGTGGCCTGGTGGCCGCCTGGTTTGGCGGTACACAAGAGGGTCGCAAGGATGTGGGTATCTGGTCCAGTTACAACGATGGTGCGGGCTGGTCCAGTCCGGTCGAAGTTGCGAACGGAGTTCAATATCGCGATGAGAAAGGCGAGCATCGCTGGCCTTGCTGGAACCCCGCTTTGTATCAGCCGCCCGGCGATGAACCGACGATGTTGTTTTTCAAGGTGGGTCCCAATCCGCGCGAATGGTGGGGAGAATTGCTTTTGTCCTATGACTGCGGGCGTTCCTGGCGTAATCGACGACGATTGCCCGAACGGATTGATGGCCCGGTGAAGAACAAACCGGTTTTGTTGCCGGACGGTCGTCTGCTCTCCGGTTCGAGCACGGAATATGATGGCTGGCGGGTACACTTCGAACAGACGAAAGATTGGGGACAATCGTGGCAACGCATTGGTCCGATAAACGAGGGCAAAGAATTCAATGCCATTCAGCCGAGCATTCTCGTTCACAAGGATGGGCGGTTACAGATCCTGTGTCGGAGCCGTGAAAACTTTGTGACAACGAGTTGGTCGAAAGACGGCGGCAATAGCTGGAGTAAGATGGAAGCGACAGAATTGCCCAACCCTAATTCCGGCACCGATGCGCTGACGCTGAAGGATGGTCGTCATCTCATTGTTTACAACCACACGTTTCGAAACGAAGGGACGTGGCGCGGTCGAAGTCGGTTGAACGTCGCCGTTTCGGAAGACGGTAAAAACTGGCAGGCAGCGCTCGAATTGGAGAGGGAAGCCAAATCGGAGTTTTCGTATCCGGCAGTGATTCAAACTGACGATGGGCTGGTGCACATTACTTACACATGGAAACGCCAACGGATTAAACACGTCGTGGTCGATCCAAAGGGCTTGAAATTGATCAGGATGAGCGAAGGAAAGTGGCCGGGAGATAAGTAATATGACCGACAACGAAAAGGCGGAACCGGGCGGCCCGGCGCGAATCCTGATTGTCGATGACAATTCGGTGATACGAAAGGTCGTCGAAGCAAAGTTGATCAAGAGCGGTTATGTTGTTGCCGGGGCAAATAGCGGGACCGAGGCACTGACAAAACTGGCACCCAATTTTGAGGCTGATGCCGATCCCAATGAGCGTTTCGACCTGGTGTTGCTGGATATTGAAATGCCCGGGCGCAGTGGCATCGAAGTGTTGAAGCCGCTTCGTTCGCGAGTATCGGCCATTGATCTCCCGGTCATCATGGTGACGAGCCGGGATTCCAGCGAGGACGTTGTCAGGGCGTTGAAGAGTGGGGCCAATGATTATGTAACCAAATCGATTGACTTTCCGGTGTTGCTGGCGCGAATTGCGACCCATGTGGCGCTGAAACGCTCGCATGAAGAACTGCGCAATACGCATCGCTCGCTCGTCCACGTTGCGAAAATGGAAAGTGTAATCCACCTTGCCGGTGGCGTCGCACATGAGATTCGCCGGCCACTTGCTCAGGTGGAGATGGGATTGACTGCCGTGCAATCGGCGTTGCCTCAGGATGGTTCTGATCTCCCGGCCGTTGTCGAACGGATGAAGCGTTCGCTCAAGGAAGCCGATTCCATCGTCAGCAAGCTGATATCCTATTCCACTTCCCATCGATTGCGACTTGAACCCGTGGATTTGAATCAGTTCGTCGTGGAGTCGCTGGCGTTGCTGGAGGAACAATTCGCGCGATGCAAAGTTTCAATTGATTTGCAGATCGCTCGAAGTTCGACCATCGGCATGATTGCCCGCGAAGAACTCCGACAGGTGTTGATTAACATACTGCTCAATGCGCTCCAGGCGATGCCTGAGGGCGGAACGATTACAGTGCGCACGGGTGAGCGGCGTGTCACGGGGGTGGATGAAAAGGAGGCTGCGCGGATAGGCGCGCATGTCCGGAACAGTGAACCAGCCGCGACGATTGAGATTGAAGATAGCGGACCCGGGATTACCGATGACGAGTTGCAGCGAGTGTTCGACCCGTTCTTCACTGGCTCCGCGCGCGGTAAAGGCCCTGGCCTCGGACTGACTGTGGCTCGTAAAATGGTCTCACTTCATGGAGGGGTGATTCGCCTCAAGAACAAGACGTTTGGACACGGATTGAACGTGACGATGATGTTCCGTTGCAAGCCAAGGGCCTCGGTTTAGGAGTGAATTGAAGTTCTCCATTCGACCCGGATTGGGAGCCCAATGTCTGCTGCTCACGGCGGCATGGCCTGCTTGGTTGAAACGGTTTTCCAGACGCGTCATCTGAAGTAAATGGTTGAAAGGAGTTTGGATTATTCGCCGAATTGCAGCTCAGATTTTATTTGCTCTATTGAATATATTTGGTGCGGAAAAACTTTGGCAGGCATTCGAAGGGTTTTAGATTTGAGGCTTTAATCTTGCTACTCCCGGTAGCCCGCGCGAACCTGTTTCAAAGCGGATGAAAACGGCGCAAACAACTTTCCGAATTGGTGGCGCGTTTGCGGCTGTGTTCGTAATGTTGATTCTGTTGAAAGAGGTTTTCAGAAAAGAGCCCGAAAGATTGTCGGTTCCAATTCGAATAGTTCACAGTAATCCGACCAATTACTTTGAGTACGAGCCGACTGCGGGTGACATCGTATTGCCCGATTCAGTCCGTGGTAATTCAGAGGTTCATCAGAGACCTGCAGGTGAGTGGAGTTGGACCGGGCCAGACGCCTGCGGCGAGTGTCATAAGGAGCAATGGAAAACCGCGCGCAAAACTCCCCATTTCAATACCAGTTCCTTGCCGGACAAAATCAAAATGCTTGGTTCGTACGTTCCGGGTCATAACCAGATGCAAACGGGAAATCGGGAACTCAAATTTCTGATGGAGACTGAAGGGCGGAATCATTATCAGTCCGTCGTGTGGAAAGACCGCGAATTGTATCGTGCTTCGATTGATCTGGTGATCGGTTCCGGGTTGAATCTTGGGCAAAGCTACGGAACCTGGCAGGAAAACCGACTGCTGCAATTGCCAATTTCTTATTATACTCCAAACAAAGCCTGGGTAAACAGCCCGGGTTTTGTGGATGGTACCGCCGTATTCATTCGTCCGATTATCAGTCGTTGTTTGGAATGCCATGTGACCGCGTGGGATTCGGCCACAAATGATCCGATGGATTACCGCCGCCGGTCAGACAAGATGATTCATGGCATTACCTGTGAGAGTTGTCATGGTCCCGGAAAAGACCATGTGCAGCATCACCGTGCTGATCCGACCGATAAAGTTGCACGAAAGATTCTGGCCTTTTCATCAACGAAAGCCAGTGGGGTGAATGCGCTCTGTTCGAAATGCCATGGTTCAGAAGATCCCGAAAATGAAGCGCCCGGAGTGCACTCCAATAACCAGCTTCAACGCCTTCAAAAAAGTGAATGTTTTAAGAAGAGTGGAGGATTAACCTGTGTTGATTGCCACAATCCTCACCGGTACGAACGCGGCAAGCATGTGCTTGCGGCAAGTCGCTGTCAGAGTTGTCACGAACTGAAAGACTGCAAAGCGGTTGAACCGGGCCGGCACCAGTTCTTTACCGAGCAATGTGCGAACTGCCACATGGAGCGCAGACAAATGGCGGACATTGGCTTCGATGCAGCCGACCGGGAAATAATTCCATCGGCGATAGACCATTTTATCCGGGTTCTACCGGGCAAAAAGACGAAAATTGAATAGCTTTATTGACCGATAGCCGGTTCAGCTGATCCGTTTTGCGTCGAGTTATCGTCGGGTCTTGAGTGCCGTTTAGCGCATACTGAAAATAACTGGCCGGTAGAGCAGCTATTTTGTTTTGGTCGATAAACGTTGATCCAGTTACTTGCCCACGTTGGAAATCCGGATAAATCCCGCACGGAGACGGTGCGGGGTGCGTCCAATTGTCGATTGGTACGCAGTACTTTTTTCCTTCGGGTGTTACAGGTGACTTTAGCCAGTGTCTGTGACAGACTGTGTTCGGCTGTGGTGAAAATGCGTCGTGCTTTGACTGGATGAATGGAAAGCGAATAGTCTTCAGGCTGATTTTGGCGGTATTCGTCGTCGGCGCGATTCCGTTTGTGCTCATTCGTCCATTGAAACAGACGGGCGAGCCGTTGGAACGTCAACCGCGCATAGTGCGTCAGGATCCGGCCAACTACCACGAGTACCATCCGGATGTCGGTGAGATTATTCTTCCAGCTATGGTTGGTGGACCTGCGGCACCCCTTGAAAGAAAGCCGGATGAATGGGAATGGACCGGACCAGAGGCCTGTGCGGAGTGTCACGCAAAGCACTGGGACAGCGCGCGTAAAACACCGCATTTCGTGACGAGCCATTCCGCTTCCAGAGACACGGTGTTGGGGTCGTTTTCAGCAGACCGCAATAAAATAAGTACGGGCGAAGAAAAAATTGGTTTCTCGATGGAGCGGGAGGGTGAACGGCTCTATCAAACAGTAACCTGGAAGGATGATTCTATCTTTCGGGCAGCCTTTGATGTCGTGATTGGATCGGGTAAAAACATAGGCCAGAGCTATGCGTTCTGGACCAACCATGCCCTGATCCAGTTGCCTGTGTCATTCCATACTCCGTCGGGTCGATGGATTATCAGTCCTGGCTTCAAGAAAGGGACGGCGGTATTTACCCGGCCGATTCTCAATGGCTGTTTGGATTGCCACGTGACAGCTTGGGATCCGCTCGACGGAGACCCGCTCAGTTTTGGCTATCGTTCTCGTGCCATTATTCATGGGGTGACTTGCGAAAAGTGTCATGGCGCGGGGCGGCAACACGTCGATTACCATCGTGCCAATCCGGGAACCGAGAAAGGCCGGCATATCCTGGCACCCGGCGAATTGACTCCCGGGCAATCAAATGAGTTGTGCGCGAAGTGTCACGGGCGCACGAAGGATCTCGACGTCAAGACCGGGGTGCATACGAATAACCAGTTGCAACGGCTGAAGATGAGCGAATGCTTCAAGCAAAGCAGTGGATTGCGTTGCACGGATTGCCACAATCCGCACCGATTCGAACGTGGCAATCATATCCTTGCGGCCAGTCGCTGCCAGAGTTGTCACGAACTGAAGGACTGTAAGGCGGTTGTGCCAGGCAAGCACCAATACTTCGCGGAACGTTGCAGCCTCTGTCACATGAAACGGGAGGCGCTGGCGGACGTTAACATCTATATCACTAACAATGTCATCATTCCGGAGGCGTTTGACCACTTCATCCGCGTCCTTGGTCCGGCCGATCAAAAGGGTTCAAAAAAATAGCGGTGGTACAGCTTCGCTGGTCGAGTAGATGCGATTGTCGGTTACCGAAATGCCGCATGTTTTCGGTCGCCACCTGAAATCAGGTACGCCAGCAGATCGAGAATTTCGTCCTGATTCAGCATGTTCAATAGACCCTGGGGCATCATGGAAATCTTCGAGGGCTCGATTGACTTGACCTGTTTGCGATCCACCCGCGCCGTTTCGTCGGGATCAAACATGTTTGTGTTTAATTGCATCGAGTCGCCGGAAAGATTCATCACGCGGCCGGTCACTTTGTCGCCATTGAGCAGCGTGACCACGATGGGCGCATATTGGTCGCTGACTTCCTTGTTCGGATCGATAACGGATTCCAGCAAATCCCGTGGGCTGAATCGCCCGCCGGCGCCGGTGAGATCCGGGCCAATCGCGCCGCCTTCATCTTCGAACCGATGACAGGCGAAGCAGGCGCCGACGCCAAACATCTTGCGGCCGTTCTCGAAATTACGGTTTTTCAAGCCGCCGGCAATCAATGGCTCCAATTCCTTGATCTCCCATTCCTTGACAAAGGAACGACCTGCCATCGCTTCGGCCAATGCTTCCAACGGCGTTTTGGCCTTCGGTGTTTCCTGCAAAATCGGTTGCAGCACCATCAATTCGTTTTCGGTCAATCCTTCCACCGCGTCCTTGCGAATCGACTCGACGAATTTGGTGAAGCTCGCGCCGCCGCGAAAGGCCGCTGCTTTCAGGAACCAACGGAAATAATCCTCGCGCAACGCCGTCGTCCATCCCGTCTTCAAAAGGCGCAATGATTTCGCATAGTCAATCTGCTCCTCCTGTCCGGGCGCACGTTTGAGCAGCGCGACGCCTTTGGCCGCCACGTTCGGAGCCTGGAGATAGACCAGAAGTTGAGTCAGTTGGCCATTGATGAAACGGTCGTCGGTGGGATAGAGGGGATCAAATTTCGAGATGAATTTTCGTTTCCACGTGGCATCGGGCTCGCCCAGGCGGATGAAGGCGAGTGACACGGCACGGATGAGGCTCAGTTGCTGGTCGTGACTGAGTTTTTGCCAGTCAACCCGCAGCAGCGCGGCGAAGGCGAGTTCCTTCACCGACTTGTCGCCGACCCGTGCGAGCGCGACAAGTGCCTGAATGGCAGCTTCCGGATTTCGTTCCGACAAGGCGCGATCCTGCCATTGCGTGGCCGGTTGATGTTCAATGGCAACGCGGGCGGCACTGCGGATGAAGCGATCCCGGTTGCTCAATTGTGGCCAGGCCACCGCAACCGCCCTGGGATCCTGTTTGCCGTGAAAGATTTCGAGGCTTCGGCGCAACGAGCGTTCCTTTGCGCCGGTATTGTCAGGCTTCACTGCAGCCGTGGATTCATTGCCGCGGTAGGTGACGCGATAGAGCGCGGATTGCACCCGCCGCCCACCAATGGCGAAGTAGAGGGCGCCGTCCTTCGGATTAACTACGAGATCGGTCAATGGCAGTGGTTGGCCCGCGATGAATTCCTCCTTGGTTGCCGTGTAGGTCGAACCCTTCGGTTGCAGATGGACGGCATAAAGTTTTCCGTAGCTCCAATCCGCGATGAAAAATGCGTTCTGGTATTTGACGGGGAACTTCGCTCCGTGACCAAAAGTCACTCCCGTTGGTGAACCGGGGCCAATATCGATCGTGGCCGGCAGGCTGTCCGGGTAATACGGGGGCCATTTGCCCGAGCCGTTGCGCCATCCGAATTCTGCGCCGCTGACCACATGGTTCACGCGCGTCGGTCGATACCAGGGGGTGTTCAAATCCCATTCCATGTCCGCGTCATAGGTGAATAATTCGCCGTGTTGATTGAATGCGGCGTCGTATTCATTACGAAAACCGGTGGCAATGATTTCCCAGTTTTTGCCATCGGGATCGGTTTTGGCAATCCAACCGCGCGGCGCGAGGACGCCTTTCATAAAGCCGCGCCCGTAGATGCGGGGCAGTAATTGATCTTCACCCCAGAAGGGTGGAACGCGGGACACGTTGTACTCAGGCAGGGAGGTTTGATCGCCGACGACGACATAGAGCGATTTTCCGTCGGGACCGAGGACGACCGCGTGGGGTCCGTGCTCGCTGCCGGTTTCCTCAAACTTTTTCAGCAACTCTACTTTGTCGAACTTGTCGTCGCCGTTGGTGTCTTTGACCCGGTAAAGACCGCGACCTCCGTGAGCCTTGTCGTTGACGACCACGTAAAGCGAATCGAATGCGAAGAGCAGCCCCTGGGCGTGCCCCATGTCCACGTCGATGGTTTCCACCTTGACCGGAGTCGTGCGGCCGATGGGTGGGACGGTGGTTCGATACAGTCCGCCATATTGATCAGAAGTGATGAGGCGGCCTTTGTTGTCGATGGTCATCGCGACCCAGGAACCCTGTTCCTCCCTGGGCACTGAGTAGAGCAGTTCGACCTTGAAGTCTTTCGCGACCCGGATGGCGTTGATGGGCGTGGCTTCCGGTGTCTTGAGCGCAACCGCCGCATAGAGAGTGGCCTGATTGATGGCGCTGGCCCAGAGCCCTCCACCGAGCGGCTGTTCCACATTCGCGTTGGCCCATTTTGAATCGTCGAAGTCCGGCTGCATCCACTTTGGCGCGGAACGATCGGCCACTTTCCATGTTCCGTCGGTGGCGATGTTGACCTTGTCCCGGTCGCTATCGAGAATGAGATGAGCGAGCAGGGCGCCGACATCGCCGGAATTGTCCACCTTCACCGCGATGGTGTTGACACCCGGTTGAAGCGCCTTGACCACATCGACGAAATAGACCGTCTGCCAACTGTCGCCCTTGAGCACGCTCTTGCCATTTACGAACGCCTCGAACCCATTGTCCGCCGTAATGTAAAGTCGGGCGCTGCCGACCCGCGGACTGTAGCCGGTGAACTGCTTGCGAAAGAAGCGGACATTCTGCTGCGCCGCCTTGCTCCAAATCCACGAAGGCGATGCGCTCTCCGTTTTAGCCTTTGCGTTGGCTGGTTTCGCTTTCGCTTTACCTTTACCCTTCTTCGGACCGTTCTTCTTTTTCGGCGCAGCTTTCTTTTTCGGTGCTGGCTTGGCCGCTTGTTCGGCATCGGCTGGAATGGGGGCGTCTTTCGCAGTGAGGATTTTGCCCGGCGGCAATTCTTTCAAGCGGATGTCCTTGAACTGAGCGACCATTGCTTCCCCGCGGTGCACTTGAAACGCGATCAGGCCTTCCATTTCGCGCTCCGCTTCTTGCAGGTCGATTATTTCAACCGTCGTGCGGCCGTTGATCTTGTGGGTGAGATGATTACCCGAGGCAATGATGGTAATCTCGTTCCATTCCTCCAGCTTGACAGGTTTGATCTCATCCGTCTTGCCGACGATCCACTTCCCGCCTTTTTCGTCAATGATGACCTTCTGCCCGCCGGTTGCCACGATGCCGCGGCCGCGTTCGTCGTAAAGCATTCCGCAATAAGCCGGGTTGGGGTGGATGTCCGCCTGATACCCTTTGATGGACCATGGGCCCGCATCGGGATTCTCAGCGCTGCGATATTGCACGCCCGAGTTGTTATTGCCGATGAGGCGAAACGTCGCTCGAAACTCGAAATCCCTGGCCTTGCCTTGCCAGATGAGAAACTTGTTGTAGGGCAAGTGGTCTTTGCCCTTGGTCTTGCCGGTGATGGCGCCGTCCTCGACGGACCAGAGTTCCGGATCGCCGGCCCAGCCCGTGAGGGTCTTGCCATCAAAGAGTGACTTGAAACCGGATTCGGCTGCGCCGAGGGAAATCATGCCAGTGGTGAGCGCAACGAAGATTGAAATAACTTTGGTTTTCATGCGTTAAAGAGGCCCGCCATCATAGTGACCAGCAGGAAAATAGAAACGTTTTTGCGTGTGGAAAAACCGCGCCGGGTGTGAGACAGAATTCTTCGGATCAGGCAGCCAGGGGGAGGCAATCGTTGGA
>CALBIE010000177.1 GCA_937893495.1 uncultured Verrucomicrobiales bacterium
GCTTTGTTGGCGACGATGCCGCTCCATGCAGAAATTGAAACGGACTTCGAGAATGGCAACCGGCTGTTTGAACAGGGAAAGTATTCGGAAGCCGTCACCAGTTTTGAATCGATCCTGAAGTCCGGCAAGACGTCGGCCGCCATTTACTTCAATCTGGCAAATACCAGCCTCAAACTCGGGGAGTTCGGACGCGCTGTTTATTATTATCAGCAGGCGAACCGTCTGAATCCACGCGACGCGGATGTGCGCGCCAATCTGCGTTTCGTTCGCCATGAGGTCGCCGGAGCGTTCGCCCGCGAAGCCACGGGCTGGCAGAGATTTCTGCGCTACTTTTCGATCCGCGAATGGGGATTCGGGACCGCGCTGCTCGGTGCGCTTTGGTTTGGAGTAATGGCCGCGCGCGAGTGGAAAAAGCGGTGGCGTCGCGCATTGTTCTGGCCGGCGCGAATACTGGGCGGTGGCGCCTGCGTGGTGGGTGTCCTGTGCTTTCAAGCGAGTAACTCATGGGCCTGCGCGGATGAAGGCGTCGTGATTGCTGACCAGGCTGAATTGCGGCCTGGCCCGTTGATGGAGTCCAGGGTGTTTCACAAACTCAGGGATGGGGAAGAAGTGCGCGTACTGGGTGCGAAGGATGATTGGGTTCATATCATGGACGTGACGCAGCGCACCGGGTGGTTGAAGCGCGATAAAATTATTCCATTGTCTCGCATCGGTCTGCTTGAGTCGGTTGTCAAATAGGACGCCGCCGGCCGGATGAATACCTCGATGTTACCTCGTCTGCTGGAGGAAAACCCTCTTGTTATCACTGGCATGGGCACCGTTTGCGGAACCGGCGTTGGAGTTGATTGTCTCTTCGAAAAGGTTTCCGCCGGTCAATCCGTTGCTGCGTGGCTGGATTCGCATGTCGCACCGGATGGAGTGCAGCTTGCCGCTTGTCATGCCCCGGAACCGAGTGACTCAGGGGTTATCCGCAAAATGGATCGCGCCGTTCGATTGGCTGCAGACGCTGCGCGCGAAGCCATGCGACAAGCCGGGTTGATCCGTGGAGAATTCGATGCACGGCGACTCGGTGTCATCATCGGTTCATCGCGTGGACCGCTGGAGAAATGGGATGAATCCCTTCGCCGAATGGGCGAAGGGAAACGCCTTCTGCCTTCATCCTCCGCGAACAGCGCGCTGGCGTCCTGTAGCGGCGCGTTGTCGCTGGAGTTTGGCGCGCGCGGGCCGTGCCTGACGGTTTCCGGCGCCTGCGCGTCCGGTGCGGCGGCGATGATTGTTGGCGCGGAACAGATTCTTCTCGATAACGCCGACGTCATGCTCGTGGGTGGCACGGAAGCGACCTTGCAACCGCTGATTGTGCGGCAACTTCATGCGGCCGGGATTCTGGGTTTCGATGCCGATCCAGCGCAGACGTGTCGTCCGTTTGATCGGCGTCGAAACGGGATGTTGCTTGGCGATGGCGCGGGATGTCTGGTAATCGAATCGCTCTCGTCAGCGCGCAAACGAGGAGCGATTCCGTTGGCGCGACTGAGGGGCTGGGCGATGGGTGCGGAGGCTGAAACCCGGACGGGCACCGATGCTGGCGGCGAAAACCTGCGGCACATCGTTCGACTGTCGCTTGGCAATAGTGGACTTGAACCGGAGGCCATCGACTATCTCAATCTTCACGGCACGGGTACCCGGCAAAATGACCAGGCTGAGGCGACCGCGATTCGTTCCGTATTTTCGGATAGCCTCGCCCATCTGTCGCTGTCGTCCACAAAGCCCATTACCGGTCATTGCCTGGGTGCATCCGCGGCACTGGAGGCGATCATCTGCGTTGAGGCAATCAGGCACGGTATCGTTCCCCCTACGATGAACTGCGACGAGCCCGATCCGGAATGTGGAATCAATGTAACGCCGAACATTTCCGCGCAGCGTGATATTCGGGTCGCGATGTCCCTCAGTGCCGGTTTCTGGGGTAACCAGGCGGCGCTTGTGATCGGGCGAATGAAGTGACAATTCTCCCTCTCCATGAAGCTGGTAGCAGCCGACGTCAGGAGGCTCATGCAACATTGGCAAAAGAAATTCGAGCCTCCTGACGTCGGCTGCCACAGTTCAATGGGCCAAAGTGCGAATTTCCGTTTCGGCGAAATCTCCCCCCGAAGAAGGGTTGAGTGAGCAGGCAGATGATCTCGCGGGGCCAACGCCGTCCGTTTGCGTCGGCGCCTATCATTGCATTTTGGAACCCTTTTTGGTGCTTTGAGCAACTACTCCTTCGTCCCGGCTTCCTCCGCCACGAGTGCCAGTAATGGATGGCCGCAATTGAAGCAGAAATTAGAGCCGGGCGCGCAATTGGCGGCGCAATCTGAACAAAGGACATGCGCATTCTTGTGCCGGTGATGGATTACCAGATTGCGGATGTAGGGAATCCAGGTGAACGCGTAGGCGAAGATGAAGACGGAGTCTTTGCGGTAGAAAAGCGCGTAGGCGAGGAGGCACAGTGAACCGACGAGGCTCAGCCACCAGAAGATGGCGGGCACGACGACTTGTTTTCGTTTTTCCGTGACCCACCATTGCACGAAGAAGCGCGAGAAAAACACGGCGTTGCCCGTCCAGCCAATGGCCTTCCAGACATTCCATTCGATTCCCAGCAATCGCCCGCCAGGGAAAAGGACATTGTTGATCGCATCCATGCCGAAGACGCTAGAACGGCGGGTGCGCGGAGGGAAGCAAGTTCGTCGGTTTGCGACCGGGGATTCAGTGGTGGTTTCGGTGCGTCAGTTGGTGCCGGACGTGACGCGGGTCGGTTTCTCTTTCAAAAGCTTTTCGACCTTCTCCAAAAGTTCGACCCGGGCGTTCATGTCGCTGACATTGCCGTCCTTGTCAATCAGCCACAGGGTTGGAATCGATTCGATCGAGTATCGTTTTGCGAATCGGTTCTCCTTCTGCTCGTCTTCGAAATGCTGTGGCCACGGGAGTTTCTTGTGTTCCGTCATCGCGGTGAGCGCCGACTTATCCTGATCCAGGCTGATACCGATGATTTCGAATCCCCGTTCATGATATTTTTCATACGCGGCTTTGGTTGCCGGAAGCTCCGCAATGCAAGGGGCGCACCAGGTGGCCCAGAAATCGATCAGCACGACCTTGCCTTTCATTTTCGCCAAATCCACTTTGCGGCCATCCACCGCCGTGAACTTGATACTCACCGGTTTGCCGATTTGCTCGGCCTTCGTGAGAATCTTCTGCGCGTTCAACTTCAAGACATCTACATTTGCGTGAGTGACGATTTCCCGGGCAAGCAGGGCCGCCTTTTTTCCGGAGGAGCGAACCGCAACCGCGTAGAGCATCTGGTAAATCTCGGGTGTGTTTGGAAATTCCTTTTGCAACTCACGCACGCCCGCCTCGTATTCGTTCAACATTACCGTCGCGCCCTTTTGTTGATTGAGGATGGCACCGCGCTCAACGGCATTCCGTCGAATCTCGAATCGTTGTTCCTGGGTCAGTGATTCCTTCTTGAGAATTTCCGTCTCCACGGTTTCCAACTGCTTGACCCGATTAATCAAGCCGCGTTGCACGGCAAAGGACAACAATTCGTGGCAGTGTCGGCGTGCTTGCGCCGTTTTCGGATGCACGGGAAACTTCTTGGCGAACTCGGCGGCGAGGTCGGCCGCTTTCCCGGCGGTTTCCGCCTGCTTGATACGAAAGGCATCCATTTCCTTTCGTGTGGGGATGCGGCCGCGCCAATCGGCGGGTGGCGAGGTTGGCAACATGGCCTTTTGAAGATTCTCCCACGCGGTTTCTGCCTCACCGTTTTCCTGCGCAAAGATGGGCACGCTGAACCAGAGCAGGGCTCCGGTCAAAAGGATGTTTTTCAAGTTGCGCATGGTTGTTTCGACGGAACTCGGCCCGGTTTATTCCTCAGGTTCTTCCCTGAGACTCGCGAGGGCTTGCGATATCCTTTCCTTTAACAACTGAACGCGGCGCGGGTTGCGCGGAGAATTGAAATCGGCCACCCGGTCGCCAGGAGTGGGTGACTCCGAGGAGGATTCCAGGGCCTCGGCAATCGTGGCCAGTTCCGATTTGGATAGCTCCAGATTCGATTTCGGTTCCTGATTCATGCGAACGGTTCGGCGAGCAAACTCCAGTAAAACGGCGCAGGGTTCAAGGCAGGGAATCAGACTTTTTGTTTCGGGCGGGTCCGCCGCCAGGCCATCGACAGTCCAGTGCCGCCGCTTCAGGCAGAACCGGGCATCGCAACAGGCACGAATCATTCCGGCCGCCTGCGCATCGTCCAGCATGGTGGTGATGCGATACATTCCCGTCTGGCGATTGGTGTATTGTCGATAATGAGTAATCGGTGGGTCATCCGACTGTAGTGCGAACCAATCCGCGATCGCACCGGGATAAAGGCGATCGAGCGCTTCGCCGAGGGCGTTGGCGCCACTGGCCACGAAGCGCCAGCCATCGATGAGATCGGGTGCCGCTTTGATTGGTCGGTACGCGCCCACGGCGGTATTCTGCGAAAGGGTCCGTAGCGCAGTCGGATCAACCGCCTTGAGTTGCTCAGGGTTTTTCAAGCTGTCCGCGTCGTGGCACAGGACAAAACGCGAATCTTCCGATCGGATGCGGACTTGTCCGAAAACAACATCCGTTACCACCAATTCTGCGAAGGCCTGATAAGCTGGATTTGCGGTGTCACCCATGCGGTCGAGAAGTTAGCCGATAACACGCGGACGGCAACGCAGGAATCAATTTTGAAAGTGGGTGATGTTCCGTCATCACGGTACGGACGGAAAACCGCAGATGAACGCAGATAGACACAAATATGCCCACGAATCGCCGGGTGTTGGAACGAAAAGTGACGCGCCATTTAGTGAATGAATGCCGATGGGATCAACGTCGAGGCCTGCTGTTCCCAATCTGCACTTCAATCATGCGAATCTTTGCTGCAACGAAAAAGATTTGGGCGTTGCACTGACATTCTTTCCATGAAACCTGGTAGCAGCCGACGTCAGGAGGCTCGTGCAACATTGGGCAAAAGAAATCAGAGCCTCCTGACGTCGGCTGCTACAGTTCAGGGGTTCAAAGCGCGAGTTTCTTTTTCGGCGAATCATCTCTCCGCGACGCAGGAGCGGGGAGAGGAACGATAAGAGGGGGTGGTTGTGGCTTTCACGCGCTGGGTTTATTCGCGTCTATCCGCGGTGAAGGTCAGAGCTTCGTTACTACATTTTTGACCAACTGTTAGCCAGCGGTCTTCTCAAACAACACGATCCGATTCGTGTTCGTTCCCTTGGAGAGATTGTCAATTCCCCAGCAATTGGAAGTCTTCGTGAACACCTGGCTGTTGATAAGCACCAGGAGTGGTTTCAGTCCCGCTTGAACGCCGACTTTGGCGACGACTTCCTCCAGCAGTACCTTGCCCTTCCGGATTTCGCCGACCTCGAACGCAACATGGCCGCCGGGTTGTAATACGCGATGCAGTTCACGCATCGTGCCGAGCATGCACTCGGTCCAGATATTCATCGAACCGCTTTCCCAGATGGGAATTTGTTTCGTGTCGATGCCGCAAAACCAGCCGCGCAACCAGTTGTCGGTTTGATACTGGACGATATTCAGAAAGGGCGGAGACGTGACCACGAGTGATACGGAATCGGATGGAATTTCGCTGGTGGCGTCGGCGCTCGCGCAAGTGAAACGAGCGGAATCGAAAACGCCCGCAAGCGCCCGGGTATCATCGGCAGTGTAGTCTTTCAGCAATTGCCGCGATTTTTTCAGAATGATGGCGGGCACGTCTTTCTCGACCGGCTCTTGGTTGCGTTTTTCGTTGATTCGTTTCTGGGACGCCATCGAGACCGCCTGGTTGGGTGGCAACGTGTACACGGAAAAGAACCCGGGTGAATGTCCCGTCAGTCGATTGGTGGCGACCATGCGAATCCATTTGTCCGTCAGATCCAGCGCGCCTTCTTGTTCCCGCCGCAGAAAGTATTCCCGCAAGGCGGTGATTTGCCGGAGTGTTTCCGGGTGATAGAAGACCAGCAAATCCTCTCGCGCATCGTGGAGACGCGTGAAGTCGATTTCGGTCAGTCGCGCTTGTATCGAAGCCAGGTCCGGTGGGCACAGGCGCGGCTCGAGCAGCATGCGGCTCAGTGGATTCAAATCATTTGCCCGCGGTGCACGACCGAGCAGCGCCGCTTCGAGGAGAGTCGTGCCGCGTCCGGTGAAGGGATCGTAAACCACATCGCCCGGGCGGGTGAGCCGCTCGATGAAAAAGCGCGGTAACTGCGGTTTGAAACAGGCACGATAGGAAACCTCGTGGAGGCTGTGGGCGTCGCGTTGTTTCGCCGTCCAGAATTCATTGATGAAGACGGGAACCGTTTCGCCGGAAGCGAGTGGCAACTCGGCGAATTGCGTTTCCTTTCCAAACTCCCGAAAACTTTTCAGCTCGGCGAGAAATGAATCGACTCCACCGGCGATGGGGCGCTGCGGGACCACTCCCTCTGGCGGAAGTTCGAACAGGTCGGCCTGTTGAAGTTTTTGCACAATTGGATTTCGAGAACGAGACACCTTTCATCGCCCTGCTGAATGACCTCAACCAATGATGTCTTTCGGACGTTCGATGAGCTCGACTTCGTAGCCTTCGGGCGCGTCGATGAAAGCGAATCCGCCGCCGGTTTCCTTGTAGGTCGGGCCATCGGAGAACTCGATACCGAGCGATTCGATGTGCTTGCCGAATTCCTCGAGGCTATCCACCTCAAAGCCGAGATGGGTCAGGTCTTCCTGCACCTGAACAGAGCCGCTGCTGGGGTAATAACAGATCTCGATCAACTCCTCGCTTTGCGGTGCCTTGAGGAAAACAAGTTCAGAGCCGCGCGGTGATTTGTTGCGGCGAACTTCCTCCAGACCGAGGACTTTCTGGTAGAACTCGACGGTTTTGGGAAGATCGCTGACCCGGTAGCGAGTGTGGTGAAGTCTATTTACGATGCTCATGGCGGCGGAACATAGCCGAGGGGCCGAGGGTCGGCAACTTCTCCCTTTGTTCAACTCGAAGTTCGAAATAGTCAAAAGGGAGCGCGCCCGCCTCTGGCCCTGTTTTCCGCGCCCTCGCGGAAAACCCAATCGTACCAAAACGATCCGAGCGTCTGTGTCAGTGCCACCCGTAAATGGCTGGACGCGCCAGCGCCTGGAATGCGGTGACTTCAGCCTCACAAAGGGGCGTGAGTCAAAAGACCGCCCAGCTTCGTAATTACCGTAATTTGTAATCGCGTCTGAGGCGTAACGAGTTGCGCTGATTCGAACCCAAAAGGACGAAAGAAGTTTGAGGAAAATATAAAAACTCCGTGGCCCTCTGTGTTCTCCGTGCGCTCAGTGTTTAAGAGAGGCTCCGTTCAACGCAGAGGACGCAGAGGCGCAGAGAAGGGAGGTGAATTGTGAGCGCTGAAATACTGAAAGCCGTCTGCCCGGAATGTAGTTCGCTGCTGGTAGTCCCGCCGGACATGCAAGGCCGGGCGGGCGTTAAAAGGGGACCACGGGCCGCTGGCCTGTGAAGCGTGGCCGCTGGCCGCGCGAGTCTTCCTCTGACGAACAACGTCGGGCGAGCCGCCCTCCTTCACAGCCGGGCCGCTCCGAGCCGGAGTAGCCATTGTGCTCCCCGTTCTAATCAGCGTCCGTCCATGGAGAGAATCCGGTCCGGTTTTTCAACGGGCTGGCACAACTCACCCGCAATAGAGCAACGCGTTTGGAATACTGCGCGCATGTTGGACGCGGGATCGCGCTTCCATAAACCCATTTCGGGCAATCGAATTTTGTTGGATTTCACTCGTGACCCTCGTCAAAACGTGGAACCTTCAGCGGCAGTTGCTCATGCTTGGTTCATCGTTGCCGGCTGCCGTAGCCATCATACTTTCCTGCATTTCCCTGGTTTCGGTAAACAAGCCAGTGAACGCGCAAGCCTCTCCACGCCCTCGTATAGTCGGCCAGCTTGTGGATCCGGTGGCGCTGCGCGGAATTGAGGACGTTCATCTGGAAGGGGATCTTGCTTATCTTCCCTGTCGCGAAGGCAAGCGACTCACGATCTGCTCAATCAAGGACTCCGCCAATCCCAGGGTGATCTCCAGTTTCACCCACGCCGAACTCGGTCCCGCCGCTGGTTTCGCGATCAATGGCAACACGATCTACCTCACATCCCAGAGTAATCATAAACTGCTGGCAGTCGATGCCACCGATAAGTCAGCCCTTCGCTTGCTCGGTTCGGTGTCGATCGGAGAACCCGGCGTGCTCTACAAAGTTGCGTATCGCGACGGCTACTGTTACGTCGCGCATTTGACCGGGAAGAAACTGTTCGTCGTTGACGTGCGCAACCCGAGTCAACCGATCGTCGTTGGCTCCGTCGCGGTCACTACGGAAAATGACGGTCCCTTCAGCGTGTTGCTCCGCGGCAATTACGCCCTCGTTGGAACCATCTTTGGCCGTCGCAACCGGCTGGCGGTCGTGGATATCAGGAACCCCGCCGAACCTCGCCTGGTTACGGAAGTCTTCGACCCCGTAATCGGCCAGGCGAGCGGGGAAGTCGTCGGCAACCTTTACTTCACAGTTCATTGGGACGCGAACGCCTTCCTTGTGTTTGATGTCGCCGATCCTGCCAATCCCAGGCTCACGGCCAAACTTGTGGACCCGCGATTGGGCAAACCGAACCGATGCGCCATCAGAGGCGACCGAGCCTATCTGCCAATGGTTCAGGGCGATGGCGTGGCGGTGTTGGATATCACTGACCCGACGAATCCCAGGTTTCTGACTTCCTTTCGTGATCCGGTCCTGAAGAAAACCTACGGCGTGGCTGTGCGCGGAGATCTGCTCTTCCTCGGCGCCCGCGAAGGCAACAGCCTGGTGATCTTGAATCGACGTACACTCGAGAAGTAAAGCAACGCTGCAGACGGATTCGTTCAAACCGCTAATCAACGCTGATACCCGCTAATGAAACAGGCCAGGTATTGGGGCTCGCTGACTCAGGCACGCGGCGCGTGTCATTCGTGTCAGTTGGTGTTCATCGGTTGTTTCCTGGCTGGATGGTTCCGGCTTGAACAGGCAGACGGCTGGTTTGGATTATCAGGATGGGGTGGAATTGGAGTTCTCCCTTTTGTCGGAAAGGCATACGGGTTACAACGCCCGGTCGAGATTGCAGTTCCCGCGGAGAAAATTGCCGGCACAATCGTTGGCGACAGTGTTCACGAATCGGGCACGCGGAACATTTGTTTTAGATTCCAATCGAATGACTACTGACCAACAAACCGCAACAAAATCCATCTGGCCACGATTCGCCGTTGTAGTTCTCGCTTTGGTCGTGGGAATGGGATTCCTCGCGGTGATGATGATGGAGCCGGCAACGGTGCGACCATCCGGCGAGTTGATCAGTGGCGGGACGATCACGCTCGAAGCGGTTTCCTACGGGACGAAACACGAATTGCACGCCAATCCGGTTCACCGGCTGTTGCAATGGTTACCGAAAGATTTGAAACGGCGTCTCAAAATTACTGAACCGGAAGTCATGACTTCTAAAGATCCGGGTCTCGGTATCTGGATCGGATTGCGGAACTTGTTCAAGGATCATCCCAACCTCGATTATCGGATTTTGGATGAGTCGGGCATCGAAATCGAAGCCAGTAAGTTGACTTCGCACTGGGGCCGGGGAACCAAGGCCGAGCGGCAGCAGGGAATTGTCTTGCGGTCCTTTCCCCGGCGTTCCAAATCGTTTTTACTCCGCGTCTATGAGCGGGACGAAAAATGGAAATCTCAGCGTGTGGCCGAGTTCAAGATCAGTAACCCAACGCCCGGGACGTACGCGGAGTGGAAACCAGAGCCGGATTTGACACGCAAGAAGGACGGCAATCTGGAGGTTCAACTGATTAGCGTTTCACTCGTGCCGGAGGGTCGTGGGCGCGACGTCTCGGTTTCCGAGGGTGACAAGATCAGAGCGGTTGCGAAGTTCAGAGTTTTTGAAAGTGGCGAACCCTCGATGGATTGGCAACCCGACGGCGTGGTGATGTCCGACGCGACGGGGAACGAACTGAAACAATCGAGCTGGTCAAAGGATCTGGAAAAAGAAACCGGAATCGTGTCGCTGAGCTGGGGACCGACTCTCTGGCTGTCCGAAAAGGTGTGGAAACTCAAATTTGAATTCACCAGAAAGCAGACGGCGAAGTTCAGTCCCGGCGAGATCTGGAAAATCAGCAATCTCGCGGTGCCCGGGTCCAATTCGGTGACTCAGGTCAACCTGGTCACCAATTTGAACGGGCATGAAATCGAATTGATTGGGATGTCCTCCGAAGATGGCAAGTATAGAGATTATGACGGGCAGCACAACTCAGACGGTTTCATGATCGACGTGAGAGCGACGCCGCCGCTATTGGATAAGCAAATCGATGTGATCGCGGTGGTCGATGAAACAGGACGTGAGGCAACGGGGTCCCGCAGGGCCTGGTCGCGTGGTTCGGGTACGTACGGGTTTGGATTGAAATTCCACAATCAGGCGAAGTCGCTCGATATCACAATCGCGGTGCATCAGAGTCGTTATATCGAATTCGTCGTTGAACCGAAGTTGACGAAGAAGGCCGAATCCAAGTGACTAAAGGCTTCCGCACGACTGGAGGTGTGCCGGTGGATCAACCTGCCTGCGTTCGAGAAAACCAGATGTGTTAGCTCGCCGTTGAACGGACTTTGGGAACTCAGGGATAAAACGGATTTCCAATTTACCGGTGAATGGGCACACTCGCCGCCGAATCCACTGACAACGGGCCATGGAACTGATTTTTAATTGCGCACTATGCGAACGCGAACTGTCCGCCGAGACCGAGCAGGGCGGGGGGGAACTCCAGTGCCCGGAATGCGGGAAATTGAACCCGATTCCCGAACTTGATGACGTGAATGCCATGATTGAGCATGGCGAGGCGACGGTGGAGGATGAGGCGGAGGGCGCTGCGCCGCCGGCACTTCCGGTGGCCAAAGCTGCGAAAGTGAAGCCGAGATCCCGAGCGAGGCCGGTTGCCCGAGTCGCGGAAAGCGGGGGGATCGATGTCGAGAAGGCGCAAAAGCTCGCGCGGGCGTATCAACAGATTACCGGCGAGGTTGCGAAACTGATTGTTGGACAGGATGCGGTGATGGAACAGTTGCTCATCGCCATCTTTGCCCGCAGTCATTGTCTGCTCGAGGGCGTGCCGGGATTGGCGAAGACGTTCATGGTCAAGAGTCTGTCCGAGGCCTTGGCGCTTTCTTTTCGACGGGTTCAATTCACGCCGGATCTGATGCCGGCTGATATTACCGGGACAGACGTGATTCAGGAGGATCCCGTCACCGGACAGCGCACTCTGGAGTTTCTCGAAGGGCCGTTATTCGCGCAGATGATTCTGGCGGATGAAATCAATCGTTCGCCGCCGAAGACGCAGGCGGCGCTGCTGGAAGCGATGCAGGAACATTCCGTGACGGTGGGCGGTCGGACATCTCAATTGGAGGAACCGTTCTTTGTGCTGGCGACGCAGAACCCGGTGGAACAGGAAGGGACCTATCCGTTGCCCGAGGCGCAGAAGGACCGTTTCATGTTTCATGTAAAGGTGGATTATCCTTCGCGCGAAGAGGAGCGGGAAATCATCAAACGAACCACCAGCGCCTACACGGCAAAGATTGAACCGGTCATCAGTGGCGAGGAGGTGATTGAAATTCAAAAAGTAATTCGCCGGGTTCCAGTTCCCGAGCACGTGATGGATTTTGTACTGGATCTCGTGCGCCGCGCTCGACCGGACGATGCGGATGCGTCCGCCACTGCGAAGGACTGGATCGCGTGGGGGCCGGGACCGCGCGCCGGCCAGCAACTCGTGCTTGGCGGCAAAGTGCGGGCGGTGTTGCACGGGCGGTTTCATGTGGCCATCGATGACATCGAGGCGCTCGCTCATCCGGTGTTGCGCCATCGCATTCTGCCGACTTTCAACGCCGAGGCGGAAGGGGTGAAGGTGGATGACATTATAACGAAGATAATTTCCGAGACGCCGCGCGGACAGATAAGTGATGTTATTTGACGCATGGCCTACGTTTCCGATTTTCTGACACCGACGGACCTGCAGAAGATCTCCAGTTTGCAGGTCATTGCGCGTCTGGTCGTTGAGGGTTTCATCACGGGACTGCATCGCTCGCCGCACAAAGGATTCAGTGTCGAGTTTGCCCAACATCGACAATACGTCCAGGGGGATGAAATCCGCCGGCTCGACTGGAAGGTTTATGGCAAGACGGATCGGTTTTACATCCGTGAGTACGAGGAGGAAACGAATCTGCGCGCGACCATCCTGCTCGACCTGAGTGGTTCGATGGCGTACGCGGGCAAGGTGATGTCCAAGGCGCAGTACGCCATTCGGTTGGCGGCGGCCTTGTCCTATCTGATGTTGCAACAGCGCGACAGCGTTGGGTTGGTCACGTTTGACAAGGAAATCCGTCGCTACATCCCGCCCCGTTCCAGTGTCGGGCATCTTAAGATCGTGCTGGATGAACTGGAATCCGCGCAGGCGGGCGATGAAACGGCCCTCGGGAAAGTATTCCACGATTTAGTGCCACGCATTCAGCGGCGCGGGGTTTTGATTATTTTGTCGGACTGTTATGGGGACATCAAAGACCTGTTGCAGGCTTTGGCACATTTCCGCCATGCGCGACATGAGGTGTTGATTTTCCAGATTGTGGATCGGGATGAAGTTGATTTTCCCTTCAAGGAATGGTCGCAATTCGAATCACTGGAGCGCGCGGATAGTAAGCGGCTGATTGATCCCACCTCATTTCGCGACGCCTATCTGCAAAAGCGTCGTGAATTCCAGGACGAACTGACCAAGGGGTGTCATCGGCATCGCATCGATCTTCAGACCGTCGTGACCGATGAGCCTTATGCCGATGCCCTGG
>CALBIE010000178.1 GCA_937893495.1 uncultured Verrucomicrobiales bacterium
GACCTCCTGTTTGTCAGCACGCGCCGCCGATTTCCAGAAGCCGCGGACATGGCGGCGATTCGCAAATGGTTTGCGGACGGCAAACCGATGGTGGGGATTCGCACGGCGAGTCACCCGTTTGGTACACGCCCCAAAGGCCAGGGTTATCAGGCACCGAAAGGACACGAGGCATGGGATGCGTTTGATCGCGAGATATTGGGTGCCTCGTACACGGGCCACTACGGCAGCAAGGATAATCACGAGACACTGGCTGCCGTTGTTGAAGCGGCCAAAGGGAATTCAATTCTTCGCGGCATCAACCTGCCGAAGAAGGCGCTCGTTCCGTCCCATCTCTACAAGTCCGAGATAATTGACAAGCAGGCGACCGTGCTGATCGAAGCGACCATCAAATCCGAAAATGCCCGAGAGCCCGTCGCCTGGACAGTGAAACGGGACAAGCAACGCATCTTCTACACCTCACTCGGATCGAACGAGGACATGGCGTTGCCGTGGCTCAATCAGTTGGTTGTCAACGCTGTCTTCTGGGCGCTCGACCGACCGGTGCCGCAATTGCGGGCGGCGGTCGAAGGTGAGTGGAAGCTCAGCATCACCGATTCGGAAGGAGAGACACATCATCCGGGAATCACTTTTACGGGAAAAAGTGGTAAGCTGATGGGGGTTTACCGCGCAGCCTCGGATGATAAAGAATACCCGGCAGCGGATCTGAGTTTTACCGGCGACAAGGTTGTCTTTACCGCCCGAAGCGATTCGTGGCGAGTGACTTACACGGGTCGTATCCGGGGTAAATCCGTGACCGGCACGGTGGATTACGACATCGGCGGCAACCAGGGGCAGACGAAGTTTTCAGGGGAAAAGGTTTCTGGCCGATAGGCTGATTTACGCACGAAATATCAGGGTTTTTCGTGACAACTCGCCCGAGCGGTGGCATATCGTTCGCATGCCCCAGTCTCTGAATGGACTTGCGCGTTGGAGGCAACCAACTGGTTACCGGCGAAGTAGCTGCTCCCATCCGTTCACTGAGTGCCCGACAGTAGCGACATTCGGAAAGGGGCGTTATCGAAAACCGATGGTGTTCTTCATTCAACCCCACAAGGTGACATATGTTTGCATTACTTGGAGACCTGATTGATACCACCGATTTCCCCGACCGCTGGCATTGCGGCACGTGGACAGATCTTCACGGCTGGGTTCACATCATTTCCGACCTCATCATCTTCGCGTGCTACATGGCGATTCCGTTGATGCTCATCCACTACACCTTCCGCAAGAAAGTGGGTGCGTTTCTGCCGATCTTCTGGCTGTTCGCGGTGTTCATTCTGGCGTGCGGATTCGTGCATTTGATTGAAGCGTCCATCTTCTGGAAGCCCTGGTACCGGCTTTCCGCCGCGCTCAAAACGGTTACGGCCGGCGCTTCGGTGTTGACCGTCATTGCACTGGTGCCACTGCTGCCGAAGTTCCTCGCCATGAAAACTCCGGAGGAACTTGAGCGTGAGGTCGCGCAACGCAAGGAAGCCGAAGAATTGGCTGAGCATGCGAACAAGGCCAAGGGCGAATTTCTCGCCAACATGAGTCACGAAATTCGGACGCCGATGAACGGAATCATTGGCATGTCGGAAATTGCGCTCGAGACCAAACTCACTGCCGAACAGCGGCGCTATATTGAAACGGTCAAATCCTCCGCCGATTCCCTGCTCTCCCTCATCAACGATATTCTGGACTTTTCAAAAATCGAAGCACGCAAGCTTGATCTGGAGCATCGGGCGTTCGACCTGCGTGAAGATCTTGCGGATACGATGGAAATTCTATCCTTCCGTGCGCATTCGAAAAACCTTGAGCTGATTTGCCAGATCCGTCCGGACGTGCCTGCCAATATCATTGGCGATTCGGGCCGATTGCGGCAGGTGATCGTCAATCTGGTCGGCAATGCGGTAAAGTTCACTACGGAAGGCGAAGTGCTGGTCGAGGTATCGCTGGTTTCAATGGACGAGGATACGGTGTCGCTGAAATTCTCGGTCAAGGACACCGGGATTGGCATTCCGAAGGAGAAGCAGGATCGAATGTTCGAGGCGTTTGAACAGGCCGACGCGTCCACGACGCGCGAGTATGGCGGCACCGGATTGGGACTGGCCATCTCCAGGCAGTTGGTCGAGTTGATGGGCGGTGAGATCGGAATCGACAGCGAGGCTGGTAAGGGAACGACTTTTCATTTCGTAGCAAAGTTTGAGCTGTCGAAGG
>CALBIE010000179.1 GCA_937893495.1 uncultured Verrucomicrobiales bacterium
CCGATACGCTTGCATTGCCGCGACCATGTCGGTCGGGCCGTTGTCGTGAAAAGTTTCGACGAACGAATCGGCGGTCCCGCGAACATCACGAAAATGGACGTAGCGAATCCGGGATCCCAGCCGGTGAATCGTCGAAGGAATATCCACACCCATCGCGGCAAAGGTGCCCTGGCAGAAACAAATCGCATTGCTCGGGCTGGCGTGAAGCTCGAGCAGGCGCTCAAAGTTCTCTACCGAATTCATGATGCGCGCTTTGCCGCGAAACTCCGGCAGGGGAGGGTCATCCGGGTGCATCGTAAAAGTAACGCCGTGATCTTCCGCGACGGGAAGCAACTCATTGAGAAAGCGCTGAAGGTTCTTCCACAATTGTTCCCCGCTGATCTGGTTCCCGTCGATTGAGTCAGTCGCGGCATTGAGAGATATCGCATTCTCGGCCTCGCGGAGGTCAAATCCGGTGACCCGTGCCCCGCCGCGTTCCGGAAGATCAAGGCGCGTCCGCACCCAGTCCGTGCCGGCCATGAAGTTGTAGCAGAGCAGGGGAATCTTCAATCCTCCCATCGTCCGGATGAGCGCCTTCATTTGTTCCAATTCCGTGCCATCGTCCCGACCCAGCTTCAAGTTTTCGATTGGCAGGTAGCCCTCTACCGTGGCGACGCTGAGGCCGAATTCGGCGACTTGATCCTTTATGCGCGATAACTCGTCCAAATCGTGTCCGGGATAGCGAACGGTAATATCCGTTACCCCGCACTGGGCGGCGAGGCGCAGATTCTCGGGCGAAATCGGAGTCAGTACGGAGGCGAGTCGCATGGGATTTGGCAAAGGGTGTAAAAAGCATTCTGGAAACACAACGCCGAATCATTCGTGAACAAAGAAAAAGGGGCGTTAGAGTGAAGCCCCGGAGCGCGGCGTTTACGCCGCAGAAGCGTGCGCCTGCAACTGCGTTGAACAAATTTCGGACCAATTCTCTGCTTCAATGTCTCTGCGGATTGAAGTCCGCGTGCCCACGGCGGGGCTCTGTCCGAACTCGCCCCGATGAAAACTCTGGAGACTTAACAAATTGAATTCCGGCCGAAATTCCCTAATCTGACCATCAACACCGTGAATCAATTGCGTCTTCGTGCATTTCTCACAATGGGCGTCGGGATTTTAATCCTGACACATTGTCTTTGTGCCGATGCGGCGGTCAATGACGCGGCCGAAGCGTGGAAAGCTGAGTTGTCCAAGCGCTCCCGGTGGTGGAGTCTGCAGTCGCCGAAAGTGGTTTCCCCTCCGGTCGTATTGGATCCGGCCTGGGCGAAGGAACCGGTGGATCGGTTCGTCTTTACCAAACTGACTCAAGCGGGTCTCACTCCAGCGGAAGTCGCGGATGCCGAAACATTGTTGCGCCGCCTGTCGTTCGTGCTGACCGGGTTGCCGCCAGAACCAAACCAGGTGGGCCGCTTTCGCACCGCTTTCAGAAAGAACGCCGATTCGGCCATTGGTGGGTTGGTGGATGAATTGCTCACGTCGCCGCAGTTCGGTGAACGGTTTGCCCGGCATTGGATGGATGTGGTGCGCTATACGGACACGTATGGCTACGAATGGGATGTTCCGGCGAAGGGCTCATGGGAATACCGCGACTACCTGATCCGGGCCTTCAACGACGATATTGGATTCGATCAATTGATCCGCGAGCAGATTGCCGGCGACTTATTGCCGCAGCCTCGCATCAACACCGGGGAGGGACTCAACGAGAGCCTGATTGGGCCGATGTTCTACCATCTCGGGGAGCATCGCCACGGCAGTAGTCTGGCCTTCAATGGCATTCATCAGGAGATGATTAACAACAAGATCGACGCGTTCTCGAAGGCGTTCCTTGGCATGACGGTGGCCTGTGCCCGCTGCCATGATCACAAACTGGATGCCGTTTCGCAGGCAGATTACTACGCGCTGGCGGGAGTGTTCATGACGCCCCGATGGACGGCGCGTTCAATCGATGCGCCGGGGAAGAACGACGCGACTATTGAAGAATTGAAACGACTGCGTGGCGAGATACGGAAGCAGATCGGCGAAGTCTGGAGTTCGAAGGACGGCCCTCTGTCTTCGGGAGCGTCACTCCATAAATGGGCGCTTAAAAATCAGGCTTCGTTCGGCGGGGCAAAGATCGAAGATATCTCCTGGCCGTTCGTACAATTGCTCAAAGCGACCGACTGGTTGGAATTGAAAAATCTTTCCGCCAAAGCGGCCGAAAAATCTACTGAGCTCGTGGTTGAGAAGAACGGCGCAATCCTTGCTCGCGGTGACGTTCCGGAAACCGATTCATACACAGTGAGCTTCACGACCGGTCCGGGCGCGGCAAGCCTGATTCGGCTCGAAGCACTGACGCACGAAAGTCTGGGGAGTCGGGGGCCGGGTCGAACAGCGCACGGGAATTTTGTGCTCACGCATGTTCGCGTTGAGGTGAAGCCTGTCCCGGCACCGGGTGCCCGGGCAAGCGCCGCACAGAAGGTTGTTCTTGCCTCGGCGCGCGCCGATTATTCTCAGCCCAACTATCCAATCAAAGCTTCCCTCGATCCCGCACCGAAAAATGGGTGGGGCGTAGGGTTGGGCGGAAACATCAATCGCACGGCCTGGTTTACCTTCGCTGAGCCGATGAACCTCCCGCATGGGGGTGAGTGGACCGTTACCCTCGAACATCGATATGGAAGCGGGCACGTGTTGGGGAGATTTCGCCTCACTCCGGGACTTGAAAGCACATCACCGCGCCCTGATGCCGGACGCCGTGTGGCTAATCAGACCGCCATCGATTCCTGGCAACGGCTCGCGGCTGAATGGATTGCCGCGCGGAAGTCGCGCCAGGGTGCGAACAAAGAGAAATATTCCGTCCTGACCGATTTCTCGCAACCCGGTTTTCCCGAGGGTTGGGTTGTGGAGGGAGACGGTATTCGATATGGTCACGTGAAGGATGGTGCGTTGTTGATCGGTCTGGAGGGCGAAGCGCTGATTACCCAATTTCTTCCGCGCGGTTACCACACCCACGCGCTGTCTTCCAAACTGCCCGGGGCATTGCGTCTCCCTGCGCCGGAAAGTTTTCCCCGTGCTCGGGTGAGTCTGGAACTTCGGGGTGGTGAATGGGCCGGACAACGGGTCATCCCGGAGAATGCCTTTCTTAACGAAGCGCCAACCTATTTTGATCCGTCGGCTCCGCCCGGGTGGACGACGATTTCTGCAACGGCTTTGAAGAACGGGGTGACGCGGGCACTCACGGAGATTACTACCGCCTCGTTGAACTCCAACTTCCCTGGACGTACCGGTATCGCCAGGGCGGGAAAGGTTACGCTTCCAAGCAAGGACGAGAGCCGGGAAAAGCGGAGTTGGTTCAGTATCACCGGCATCGTAGCACACGATGGCAGTGGCGCTCCGGTGGATTCATTGGACGCCTTTGGGCCGCTCTATGAAGGCACAACTCCCGCCACCGTTGAGGAAGTCTGGCAACGCATGGCGAATTGGTTGTCAGGGGCCATCGATCGCTGGGTGGCCGGCGATACGGAAACGGGTGACGTGAAGATGCTCAACTGGCTACTGGCCGAAAAACTATTATCCAACGATGCTAAGACGGCTCCGAAAGTCGCGGCATTGGTAAAACGCTACCGCGAAGTCGAAGACCGGATCGCGTTCCCGCGCAGTGCCAACAGCATGGACGAGCGGGAGATCCAGCCGGTGAACTATCGCCTCAATCTGCGCGGCAACGTCAACGATGAGGGACCAGCGATCCGACGAGATTTTCTGGAAGTTTTTAGCGGGAAACACGACGTGGGAAAGGCTGTCGGAAGCGGACGGCTGGAGTTGGCGCGATATTTGAGCAGTCGCGATAATCCACAGACGGCGCGGGTGTTCGTAAACCGTGTCTGGCAGTGGATGTTTGGCACTGGAATCGTGGCGACCTCCAGTGATTTCGGCAAGTTGGGGGATCGTCCCTCGCATCCGGAATTGCTCGACTGGCTCGCGAATCAATTCATGAAAGAAGGCTGGTCCATCAAACGCCTGGTGAAGCGCCTCGCTCTGAGTCGGACATTTCGCCAATCGGGTAATGTGAGCCGGGAAGGCTCGGAACGTGATGCGGACAATCGATTATTGCATCATTACCCGACTCGCCGACTTGAAG
>CALBIE010000180.1 GCA_937893495.1 uncultured Verrucomicrobiales bacterium
GTAGGTGGTGCCTTGC
The DNA here is from genome assembly GCA_937893495.1 of uncultured Verrucomicrobiales bacterium. Lineage (GTDB taxonomy): Bacteria > Verrucomicrobiota > Verrucomicrobiia > Limisphaerales > JAYPXF01 > CALBIE01. Next base: position 17 of record CALBIE010000180.1, read on the forward strand.
AAGACATTCATGCTGCCGCCGAAATCGGAGAGGCGATGCTCGGTGGGGACCCAGAGTTCCCATTCGGCGTAGGTGTTGGGCACATCGGTCGCGGGCGCGCGCAGTTCAACGTCCTTCGACAGCCAGCCGCCCTTGAACGCGTCGGTCTTCTGCACATAGACGATATCGACGGCGTAGGATTGATTGCGGTCAGTGCCGCGCGGGAGGGCCGCGAGCAGCCAGTCGCCATCGCGCTCGGCCTTGGCGGATTCGTTGTTCACGTAACAACCCCAGAACTGTGCGCCGGTGGGCAGCTTGAAACGTTGGAACTGACGGTCGTTGTTCTTCACCATGAACGATGCCTGCGTGAGCATTTCGCCGGCCTCATTGATGGTGGTGAGCAGCTTGGTGTGGTCCGCCACGGCGTCCAGTACCGCCACTTGATCGTACCGGTTCACCTTGGCGGAGAGCGCAAAGTCGTGGCCGGTGTATCGCCATGCGAACAGCACGGAACGGCTGATGACCGTGCGATCCGCCTCTTCGAGTTCGGTCTGATCGATCGGTCGCAACGGGGCGGCGATGGCGTCCGGTGTGAGCTTCAATCCGCTCGCGGCAGTGATCGCGATGGAACCGGATTCGCGTTCAACTCCCACACAGTGTAGTCCGTTGAGATTCAGCGCGGCACCCTTGGAATCGAACTGGTAATCGTAGGTGACGACCAGCGTGTAACCACCCCACGCCTTGTCCTGCAATTGAATCTCCCAATCAATGGATTTGGCACCAGCCGCGCCGCCAGGCGCCATGGGTGCAGGCGAAGCTTGCTTGCGGCGGATGTTGGGGCCGGTGAATTCGACGTTCTTCCAGTGTGCCGGCAGACGGACCTTGAAGTTTTGAACGCCCTGATTGAGCAGGGCATAACGGATGGTGGCGCTGCCGCCGACCAATCCGTCCCCAATCGTGATCAGGTTGAACACCTCGGCGATGACGCGGGCCGGCAATTCCTCCACGCCGAGCGTGAGCGACCAGTCCGGTTGATCGGCGGTGAAGGCGAGCACTTCATCCGCGCGATTGGGGAGGCTGTAGATCGGTATCTCGCGCAAGCCGGCGAGCGTATCAGATTTGAGGACGAATCCGCCGGCGGCCGTCGCCCCAATCTGCGTGGTTTCCCGATTGGCGCCGGTGATGCGCAGCGGTTGCACCTGCACTGAATTGGTGAACGTCCTGATGGATCTTTCGAGCACGACGGCGAGCGAGCGATTCCCGAGCACCTTCGCGCCGAAATCAATGCGCAGTGTGCCGTTTTCATTTTTCCAATTGTCGATGCCCTGCCCGGTGACGTTGGCGACGAGGTAGCCGGCTTGCGGAGTTGCGGTGATCGAATAGATGCCGGCTTTCTGCACGTCCAGCGAAACGGTGTGAGTGATGAGGTGGCGCGTCTCCTCGACATTGACCTTGACGCGATTGGTGACGGCAATTTCCGGTGCGATGCGGCGAATGTTCGCGATGAGCGAAACCGGCCGGAGATTGAACCGATACGCCGCGACCGCGCCATTGGCGGCGTTGACCTGGCGGAAACCGACAACTTCCGCGAAATCAATCAGCGTGTCCTCCGCCGACACGATGAGCGAACCGGCTTCGCGTTCGACGTTCAAGGGTTGTGGGATGCGGATGCGTTGTGATGTCGGGGTGGATTCGATGACCTGTTCACTAAAAAGCTCGAGTGTATATTTCTTCTCGATGGCTTTGGCGAACTCGATGGTGAGATGAAAGGTCGGCTCGCGTTGTCCGGCGTCCGGTGCGGCGGGTGGTGTGGGCGCGGCCTCGACGCGCCAGTCGCGAATTCCTTCGCCCTGCACGCGGGTCAACGTGTGGCCGCCCGGAATGAAGATGGTAAGCTTGTCGGCGCTCGCCTGCAGCAACTCGTAGTTCAACTTCGTTTCGTAACGAACAACCGTCGGTGTGACATGAGCCTTCGCCTGGGTCTCGACAGTCATCAACGATTTGCGGGTAATTTCGGTGGTCCTGCCCTGCCAGCGAAGATTGATCTTTCGGTCGGCGCCAACGACACCGCGAAGCGTGGTTCGGCCGGATTTCTTTTCGGTTCGAACTCCGCCTGACGCGGCGCCGTTGAGCATTTCAATCTGCATTCCCGCGGCGGCACTGACTTCAAGCGTCGCGGCCGACGCGGCCGGACCGGAAAAGGTGGTCAACGTCCACGGTTCGGCGCGATGCGTTTTGGCGATGACTTCGAGTTCGATTTCGTAAAAGCCCGGCTTGGCGCAATGCAGCAGGTATAGGCCGCTGGCCTTCGGGGTCTGTGACGCGGAAATCCCCCTCACCCCATCCCTCTTCCCCACTGGGGGAGAGGGTGCCTGAAGGGCGGGTGAGGGGGCATCCCGATATGAAAGAGATCCCGCGCGGGTCAGCCGCAACCCGGGCGGAACCGAGATGGGAAACACGGCGACTTCCCCGGTGAAAAGAAGGGCGGAAACTTCATTGGTGGTAAGCGACTCGACTTTCAATCTGGCGGTGAAACGCGCGTCATCTTTCGCGAGCGTTCCCTGAAAACGTGCCTCGTGAATGATAAGATTCGTGTAAGTCGATTCCGGTTTCGTCGTTGCCGTGGCGAAGGTCGTTGGCGGACTCGTTCCGCGCGAGATGATTTGCATTCCATTCAATACCGCGACGCCGCCGGGGCCGGGCGCGACCTTGATCGTGAGCGGGCCGCCGGTCACATGGACATTGTGGAACACGACGTATTGTTTGCCGGCTTCCCAGGGTTGCGTGGCTTTCCATCCGGCTGAGGAAGTGGTGCCGAGCGGGCCGAATGTGTTGGTGCCGGTGCTGACGGTGAAGGTGCTGTTCTGTTCCGGCGACCCGTCGGGTTCCGCGTGACCGTAGAGGTAGATGGAATAATGACCGGGCGCGAGGTCGCGATACACCACGGTGATATTCCCGCCATCGTGCGGATAGATGAACGTGTCATACATCGCGTCGCCGGTGGCATTGCCCCACGTGCCCGGGGCGTTGGTCACGGCGATGGAATCCGTGGTGGATTCAACGCTCGAAAGTTTAAGATTCTTGAGCAGGCCGTTGGTTTGGAACGACTTGACCGGCAATCGCCCGAGCGCGTAATGGCTGTAAACATTCCAGAAGTCGTTGGTCGCCACGCCGGTGGCGGCGATGCCGGATTTCTTGCTCTTCAGGCCGATCCCAAAGTCGATGTTGATCAACGTCTGCGCGCTGGCGTTGGACGGCAGCAAGGTCGTGGTGGCGAACAGGGACAGGGCAAGAATGGCGGTGAGCCGGTGGGAGGAGGGTAGTTTCATGTCTGTGATTCCTTTTCAACGCGGTGAATCAGCATAACGCGCGCCGCGATGTCGGATAGGCAGCGCGGCAAGGTGATTTCATACGAACGATGGATGCAATTGACGGCACAAAGTATGGAAAATCGATCGGGACGATGTAGCGGAGACAACTTGCCTGCCCGGCGGGCGCGTTCGAAACGAGCGGGTCCGAATGATCCGGACGCGTCAGTTGGCAGGTCACGAGGGAATGCGGGCGAGACGCCTGCGCTAGGTGGTGGCAGGCACAAATGCCCATACGTCCGATGCGAGGAAATTTCATGACCTTTGAACGAGCAGTGTAGGGAGCGGTTTCGCGGTGGCAAATCCATAAAACACCGGATGCCGGGCATGGGTGCCGGTGAATTAGGAATCATTCGACGGAATAGTTGCAGCAGTGCTCCGAGGTCGGCCTGCCGCAGGATTTCGCATTGCCACAGGCGCAAATCCGCCGCACATTCGATGCATGAGCATGAATGACATCATGCGCGAAGTCGCCAGCCTGACTCCGGCGGAACAGACGCGATTGCTTCAGCACTTGATGCAGTTACGACATCAGCGAGATTCTGGTTGGCGCGATGAAATGGCGGCGCGTATCGATGACCGGGAACCATCCCATTGGGTCTCGGCAAACGTTCTGAAAGAGGAGTTTCGCCTGCCAGGGGAGAAGTAATGGCCGACCATGCGGTGAAGGAGGTGAAGATAATCGACATTGAACCAGCCGGTTCGTGATTATCGTAGGGGCGCATTTTGACACTGCCCCCGACTGCAAATGGGCCGGAGCGCGGCTGTGTGCGAAGCACCA
>CALBIE010000181.1 GCA_937893495.1 uncultured Verrucomicrobiales bacterium
AGCAGGTTGATGGCCTCCACATGACCCCGGGTCATGCCGAAAATGTAGTCCGCGTCGCGCACCATGTGAACCGTCAGAGCGCTGCTGCGAAAATCACGCAAGTTAATGCCCAATTCACGCAACGCCGTCACGGAATGAGCACTGGCCGGCTGGCCGTTCATCGCGCCGACCCCGGCGGAGATTGTCTCATACGCGCCACTGTCCCGCGTTTTACGACGAAAAATCACCTCCGCCATCGGACTGCGGCAGATGTTTCCCGTGCAGACAAAAAGTACCTTCGTCATGTAGCGCAACGACCCCCGTCAACTTGCGAAACCCCCTCCATTCCGTCAACGTGGAAATCCCGGTTTGGCCAAGTATGGGCGCGTACGCGCGCTACCCGGGGGCGGGATACAGGACACCCGTGGAGAGCTGCGGCTCGACGCAGCGGTGGATCTCCTGGTCTGTCCAATAGCCGCTCAGAAAGAATACCTGAGGGAGGCTCTCTGTGTAATCAGTGCTTTCAAATCATTCTCGGCGTTTTGTAATTCTGTGGAAAATCGCACCAAACTTGATTTGAGAGTTTCGGTTTGTACCCAATGACGCAGCGCAGCCCGTGACGAGATGTCTGAAGCATTTCCTTATCGGTTCAGAGCAGGGTGTAAAAACTGTGTCCGTCCGTGGCTGAAGTCGGACCGTCCTAATCCAGCGCAAGAAGAATGTCGATTTGTAATAACTCGCCCGACACTGGTGTAGCGCATTCGGGCGAATCCCCGGAGCGCGGCGTTCACGCCGCAGAAGCTTCCGCCTGCAACCACACCCACCGAACTTCGGACCATATCTCTGTCTCAACGTCTCTGCGGACTGAAGTCCGCGCTCCCACGGCGATGTTGTGTCCGAATGCGCTGGCATCGTTATTGGTAAGTTGAAAACCGTAGTTTGTCAGCTTCTGTGAATCATCTCGCACTTCATCTTGCAACTGCGCCGGTCTCATTCATTATCACCAACCTATGCAGCCCGTCGCAATGCGCATCCAATTGCTTGGTCTCCTCCTCCTGCCAGGTGTACTTTCGGCCGCCCAATCTGCCCGCGTTTTCCCTTCGCTGGTGACGAGCGGACTGATCGGTCATTGGAAGTTTGATGGTGATGGAAACGACAGCGGGCCACGCAAGGCGCACGGTGAAGTTCGCGGCCAGGCGGCCTTTCCAGACACTTCACTGGGCGGACGCAATCTGCGCCTCAATGGGCGTGACACAGTGATCGCCGTTCCGGCCGATAATGCGCCTTCGATCGGTCACGGTGGTTTTTCGATCTCGCTCTGGGTCCAACCACGCGGCGCCGGCGAGCGGACAATTGTCTCTCAACTAGACAATACGGGCGCGGGTTGGCGCTTGCGGCAGACAAAGGATCTCGGAATCGAATTTGAGTCACAAGGCAGCCGACCCGGTCAGCAATCCAACATGCGCAGTCCGGCCAATGTGCTGGCGAACGGTCGCTGGGGTCACGTGGTCATTTCCGTGAACCGCACGACTGACGGCGGATTCGCGCGGATGTATGTCAACGCCCGCCATCTCGGTGACGGAAAGATTCTCGAGTTCGACATGGATCGGGCGGATTTGTTGATCGGTGCAGAGGGGGAAAAGTTTTTCACCGGACAACTGGACGAATTTTATCTGTTTGAACGACCCATCTCCGAGTTCAAGCAATTGTTCGCGCCCGGAAGTCGTTTCGACTACGACCCGTTGGCCAAGGACAAGTTCGGGAAACCAGCCGAGTTGGCGGGACGAGTCAGTCAGTCAAAGAACCCGGCCCAACCGCATTCACTGTTTCCCGGCGGTCGCTTCATTCTGGAACCCAATGACGTCGTCGCCCTGATTGGCGGCGGGAACCTCGAGGCGGCGCAGAAACACGGGCATCTGGAGACGCTGCTCACGTCGGCCTATCCAAATCACAAACTGCGCTTCCGGAACGTTGCTTGGGAAGGGGACACGGTCTTTGAGCAATGGCGCGATGTTAATTTCGGCGCGTGGCCCGAGCAGTTGGCATGGCTGAAGGCGAAGGTGCTCTTCGTCCAATTCGGGCAGATGGAATCGCTGGCCGGCGTCGGGAAACTGAACGAGTTCATCGTGGCTTACGAAAAACTCCTCGACCAATTTGAAAAGCAGACGCATCGCGTTGTTCTCGTGTCGCCGATGCCGTTCGAACTGCCGCCGGCCAAACTCGCGCCGGACCTCCGCGAGCGCAACGCTTCCGTGAAAGCCTATACTGACGCGATTCGCGCCTTGGCGAAAAAGCGGAAACTGCTCTTCGTCGATCTCTTTCAAGCGGTGAACAGCGAAGCCTCCAAGTCAGTATCGATTACTCGCGATGGAATTCATCTGTTGCCGGAAGGTCATGAAAAGATCGCGCGAATGATTGCTGAAGGGATTGAAGTTTCGGCCAGCCCGGGAATCGTGAAGCTGGGCCTGCGCGAACTCATCGTCGAGAAGAATCAACTCTGGTTCGATTACTGGCGGCCGATGAATTACGCCTTCGCTTTCGGCGATCGAATGCACGTTGCCTTTGGGCGCGGCGATCCGACCTTGCGGGAAGAACTGGAGATTCTGCGCCCGATTCTTGAAACTGCCGAGGCGCGGGTTGATGCGAAGGCTGCTGGTTCTGGCCCGCTCCCGCCCCTGCCTGAAGGTCCGAAACGCCCAAACTCGGTCATTGCCAATCTGACGCCGGAGGAACAAATCGCCTCCTTCAAACTGCATCCCGATCTGCAGGCAAACCTGTTCGCCTCGGAGGCGGACGGCATCGTCAATCCAGTCCAGATGCGTTGGGATGAACGCGGCCGATTGTGGGTGTTGTGCCTGCCGACCTATCCACAAGTTGACCCCGGTTCGAAGCCCGACGATTTTATTCTCGTTTGTGAAGATACCGATGGCGACGGGCGTGCGGACAAGTTTCATCGATTTGCTGAAGGACTTTATTTGCCAATGGGACTCGAACTGGGTCACGGGGGACTTTATGTCGGACACGGCACGGAACTGATTCACCTCAAGGATACCGATGGCGATGGGCGCGCGGATCAAAAACGAATCGTGCTGTCCGGATTCGGCACGGGTGACTCACATCAACTGATCAACTCACTCACCTGGGCACCCAATGGGCGCCTTTGGTTTTCGCAGGGGCACCATGTTTATTCGCGTGTCGAGACGCCGTGGGGTATCGAGCGACATCTGAAGGCGGGGCTGTGGCGGTTTCATCCGCACCGCCTGAAGGCGGATAACTTTTTTGAACAATCCACCGCCGGCGCCAATTGCTGGGGCGTGGCGTTCGATGAGTGGGGGCAGGTCTTCCACAACACCGGTGATGCCTACGCAGCATTCTACAGTGTGCCGGGAATGATTCGCACAGACCATCCGCGCCGGACGATTTCGCTGTTCACCGACAGCAAGAATATGTGCATCGAGATCGTCGGCACCGCGCACTTGCCCGAAGAGTTTCAGAATACGGTGATGTTTGCCGGGTATTACAACAACTCCGTGCCAGTCTATCGAACCGAGCCAGACGGCTCCGGTGTCAAGACCGCCCGGTTGCCGGATTTGATCAGTTCCACGCGCCGCGAGTTTCGGCCGGTCGATCTTCGCGTCGGACCCGATGGCGGGCTCTATCTCTGTGATTGGTATAATGAAATTGTCGGCCACTATCAGGCGTCCTATCGCGATCCCCGCCGCGACAAACAACACGGCCGCATCTGGCGCATCACTTCCAGGACCCGGCCACTGGTCCGGCAACCCAACCTGGCCGGGATGAACCCGACCCAACTTGTGAGGCAGCTTGAATCCAATGAACGCTGGACGCGTTATCAGGTGAAGCGCTTGCTCCTCGACCAACCGACGAAAGCCGTGGTTGCGGCGTGCGATTCCGTCGTCGCCAATCTCGACCCGACGAAGCCGGCCGACCTTCAGTTGCTGTATCGCCTGACGGGCGTTTACGAGGGGCAAGGGTTGTTTCGCCGCGACTTGATGGAAAAACTATTGAACGCGGGCGATTCGCGGGCGCGTTGCTATGGAGTTCGCATGATTGGAAACTGGGCCGATCAGATTCCCGACGCGCTTGAACTTCTCGAACGTTTCGTGCGCGATGACAATCCACGAGTGCGACTCGAATCCGTCGTCGCCGCGACGTATGTCAATTCGCCACGAGCGATGGAGATTGCCATTCAAGTGTTGAACTCTCAGATGGATCCATTCCTCGATTACGCGATTCGTCAGGCCGTTCATGGTCTGGCGGATCGTTGGAAACCCGCCTTCACTGGCGGTGAATTGACTTTTGGCGGACGGGCAGCGCACATGGCGTTCGTCCTGCAGGAAGATGGCTCGAAAGACATCGCCGGCCAGTTGAAGACCCTCGCCGCCTCAGCCGCGCTGGATGACGAAGCTCGCATTAATCTGCTCAAACTGCTCGCCAATGTCGGACAACCCGCGGACCTGAGGCACGTGCTGGATCAGGGCAAACGCTATCCAGAACTCCTGGAGGAACTCGCCGTTGTTGCCGGGGTCCGCAAATTAAAACCTTCGGGTAACCTATCGGCGGATTTGCTTCAACTGGTTGCCCACGATTCCGCCGGGGTTCGTGCGGGCGCGGCGCGCCTCGCGGGGGCATGGAAGGTCGCGGCACTGACCGGCCGCATACGGGAGTTCAGCGGAGACACTCGCCAATCAGAATCGGTTCAGGTCGCAGCCATCGAAGCGCTTGGCCAGCTTGAAGGCATCCGGGCGCAGGACGAGATTGCCGCCTTGTGCGACACGGCCAGCAAGCCGCCGATTCGCCTGGCCGCATTGCGCGCCCTTGCTCGTATCAATGTCAGACGAGCGACTGGACCCGGTGCGGAGATGTTTCGAAACGTTGCGAATGAGTCGGAGATGGTGCAGGTCCTTCAACCCTTTCTTGACCAGAAAGACGGTGTCGAGCATCTGGCGCGCGAATTGACGGATGCCAAACTTGCAGCCGATGTCGCCAAACTCGGTTTGCGCGTGCTGGCCGCCTCCGGACGCGATGCACCGATTTTCCGCCAGCAATTGAACACAATATTGGGAACTCAATTCGCGACCCCGAAATACCTGCCGGAACTGGTGGCGACACTGGCGTCGGAAGCAAAACTTAATGGCCGAGCGGCACCGGGACAGAAAGTCTTTCAATCGCCAATTGTGAACTGCGTTGCCTGCCACAAGGTCAATGGGCAAGGGGGATTACAGGGCCCGGACCTGTCTGCTGTCGGCACCGGCATGACGACGGAATTGATTATCGAAGCGATTCTCTGGCCGAAGCGCCAGGTCAAGGAAGGCTACCTTGCCACCACCGCCACGACGCATGACGACGAATATCATCAGGGTTACAAAGTGCGAGAGACCGCGACCGAATTGGTGCTGCGTGCAGCGGCAACGGGTCGTGAAGTCCGCATTGCGAAGAAGGATATTGCCGAGATGACCGAAGCCGGCACGCTCATGCCCGAAGGTCTCACCGCCGGCATGACGCGCCCGGAACTCGTTGATCTTATTGCTTACCTTTCATCGTTGGGCCGTCGTTGAATCGCTCTCCAGATTTGAAAACTTTATGAAACACGCCATCCTCCTCGGCCTTTTGCTTTTATTACCAACGGCCAGCAATGCCGACGCTGCCGCCAAGAAACCCAACCTCATCGTCATCATGGTGGACGACATGGGCTATGCCGGGGTGAGTTGTTTCGGTAATCCGTATTTCAAGACGCCGGAAATCGATCGGCTCGCGGCCGAAGGAATGCGATTCACGGACTTTCATTCATCCGGAACTGTTTGCTCACCAACGCGTGCTGGATTGCTCACCGGGCGCTACCAGCAACGCGCGGGGATTGAAGCCGTCATTCACCCGGTTTCAGATCATCCGGAACATCGCAAGGGATTGAAGCGCTCAGAAATCACGTTTGCCGAGGTGCTGAAAGATGCCGGTTACACGACAGGTCTGATTGGCAAGTGGCATCAGGGTTATCCACAGAATTCGGACGAGTATCATCCGCAGAATCACGGTTTCGACGAATTCATCGGATATCACAGCGGCAACATTGATTTCGTCAGCCACGTCGGAGACCACTACCAGCACGACTGGTGGCATGGGCGAATGGAAACGAACGAAGTTGGTTACTCAACCCATCTGATCAATCGCCATTCGATCGACTTCGTTCGCCGCCACGCGAAGGCCGACAAACCGTTCTGCCTCTATGTCGCGCACGAGGCCATTCACAATCCGGTGCAGGTGCCCGGTGATCCGGTTCGGCGCACGTTAAAGGACTGGGATCGTTGGCAGTGGCGCAAGGTCAGCAAGGAGGAGCGCATCGAGAAATACAAGGGCATGACGCTGCCCATCGACGAGGGCATCGGCGAGCTGCGCAAGACGCTTTTCGAACTGGGCATCGAAAAGAACACATTCGTTCTGTTCTTTTCCGACAATGGACCAGCTGGAGATTTTCCAAGTGGAAGTCCCAGGTTTCGCGGCGGCAAGGGCACGGTTTATGAGGGCGGTCATCGGGTGCCGGCAATTGCCTGGTGGCCGGGAAAAATCAAGGCGGGCACCGTCTCCGATATTCCGCTCATCAGCATCGACGTGATGCCCGCGCTGCTGAGTCTGGCCAAGGTAACTCTCCGTGAACCCGGACGCCCCCTCACCCGCCCTTCGGGCACCCTCGCCCCCAGCGGGGGAGAGGGAAGGGGTGAGGGGGCGTCCCGGTCGAAGGGAACCGTTCGCAAAGCGAGACTCCTCGAATCTCCCCGTCCCGTTCGGAAACTGGATGGCGTTGATTTCTCGCCGGTTTTTCTCAAGCAGACACTGATGAAACCACGCCCATTGTATTGGGCCTCCCTGTCCAACAGCGGGCAACGGTCAGAGGCCTTGCGCGACGGTGAATGGAAGCTGGTTGTCCAGCATCCGAAGGCGAAGCCGGTCACGTTTGCCAATGAGCAACTTGAGCTCTTCAATCTGAATGACGATCCCGGTGAAAAAACCAATCTTGCGGAGAAGCATCCGCAGCGCGCTGACGCCATGTTGAAACAACTCAAGGCCTGGTACCGCGACACGCAAAGCACAGCCACTCCACAACCCGGCGGTTGGCTGGTGGGGAAGGAGTGAAAGTTGGTTTGACCCACGATTGACACGGACGAAAAGGGGAGCACAGGCCGCTGGCCTGTTCATTCCGGCGGCCTGCCGGAATGTTCCGGGCTCACGCCTGCTAACGAATGATTTGGAACAGCACAGCGACTCGAACGCCCAACCGTGTCTGGCGAGCCGCCAACCACGACAGGCCGGCAGCCTATTCTCCCCTTTTCGCTTCGACAGGGTGAAGGGAATCTTCAATCCTCTTGTCGAACCCGCCATATCACCTTCTGGCTCCCGCCCTTTCACGACGGCCGGAGTTCGGATTCAAGCCGGTCGGTTGGAAGGAGCAACCTTTAATTTGGCACTTCACAATTAAAGGAAAACGGCTCATCCTTTGATTTGCTGGGTGGGAATCAAGGTCTGCTCGAAAGGCGTTCATGCAACGAGGACTGACAGGGAATTCCGTTCCACTCCCTTCCGCAACGGGGGAGCCGGTCCGTGTTTTTGTATCGAACCCGCTTCCCCAGATTCGTATTTACGCGTATGACAAATATCTCAAGTTTCTCAATGAGGGCACAGAACCGCTGAGTTGAAAACGATGTCCGCATGAATTCATTCCGCAACCACCGACTCCGCGACTTCTCCGTGCCGATGAGCACCAACTGGCTGCTCAACGACCTCGCTGAAGCCAAGGGCAGGCAAGAGCTTTATACCCGCCAGTCGCCCCAGCTTCTCAAGGCACTCCGGGAAATGGCGCTGGTGCAGAGTGTCGAATCCTCCAACCGCATCGAAGGCGTCACCGTCGCCCCCGACCGGTTGCGCCCGCTCGTTCTCGGCCACGCCCGGCCGAAAGACCGCTCCGAGCAGGAAATCGCCGGTTACCGCGGCGCGTTGAATCTTATCCACTCGAAGTCGGACAATCTCGAAATCACACCCAACCTGATGCGCCGGCTGCACCAGCTCTGTCAGGAAGGCAGCGGCGACGCCGGCCAGTTCAAGAAGTTTGACAACGAAATCGTCGAACTTCAGCCCAATGCCGCGCCCCTCATCCGGTTCAAATGCGTGTCCGCCAAAGCCACCCCCGCCGCCGTGGACGAACTCTGCCTCGTCTATCGCCACGCGATTGACCAGGACCACATCCCACCGCTGGTGGCCATTGGCGCGCTCATCCTCGATTTCCTTTGCATCCATCCGTTCCGCGACGGCAATGGCCGCGTGTCCCGCTTGCTTACGCTGCTCGCGCTGTACCAGCATGGCTACGAAGTCGGACGCTACGTCAGCCTGGAACGGCTCGTTGAAGAAGCAAAGGAAGACTACTACCACGCCCTGCAAAAGAGTTCCCAACGCTGGCACCAGAGCAAGCACGACCTGCTCCCCTGGCTGAATCATTTCCTCTCCATCGCCCGACGCGCTTATGGCGAGTTTGCCCAGCGTGCCGGGCAGGTGAAGTCCCGACGCGGCGCGAAAACGGAACTGGTGGAACACACCATTGAATCCACGAGCGGCGAATTCACCATCACCGATGTGGAACGCGCCTGCCCCGGGGTCAGCCGCGACATGATCCGGCGCCTGTTGCGCGATTTGAAAGCCGCCGGGCGCATCGAATGTCTTGGGCGCGGCCCGGGCGCCAAATGGCGAAAGAGGGTAACACCCTTGAAAGAGGGTAGCAAAGAGGGTAATAACTCAAAAATCGAGCGATGAAACACTTGGCCAAACTTGGCACTGCCCGCGAAACCACCGGGCGCAAGTATGGCCGTATTTACGCGTACGAACGGGAAGAAGATTGGGGTGAGATGTCGAAAACTCGAATGAACCGTCGCAGAATCCACAGCGTTTACAGACAAAGGCGGTCGTGCGCAGGCACCGCCATCTGCAAACTGGCGGGGATGAACTTCGCCATTCGCGCCTTCTCCCTCTCCGCCTCGAACGGGGAGAGGGTTGGGGTGAGGTGTCGATTCCGGCGCAACGCCGACAGCCTCCGGCAGGATTTGCATCCCGCCCTCAAGGCCGATTTTGTGCCCGTCCGGAAGGACCTCGCCAACCCGCCGTTCAACATGAGCGATTGGGGCGGCGAAAACCTGCGACAGGACGTGCGCTGGAAAATCGGGATGCCGCCGGTGAACAACGCCAACTACGCCTGGATACAACATTTCATCCGTCACCTCTCGCCCGTGGGCGTGGCGGGATTCGTCCTGCCCAACTTCGCCTCTTCCTCGGAATAGAAACTTCTTTGCTCGATCATCGAGAACTGAACCGACCTACTCAAACAACCAGACCAACTCGAATGCGATGACGCCGCCCCTTTCACCAGACTTGAACCAGATTGCGAAACTTCTCGACAGGTCGCGCCCGCAGGTGGTGGTGGTCGTAGGCACGGGAGTTGCGATTAACGCGACGGGCCACGCTCATGCGTCTTGGCTTGGTCTGTTGAAGCATGGCATCAGACATCTGGTTCAAAAGAAGTTTCAGCCGCAATGGGGCGTTGAACTCGAAGCATCATTGGATGCGGCGTTCTCACCGTTCCATCTTCAGTCTGCCTTGCAACACGCCGAACTTGTTGAGCAAGCGTTGAACACCCCCAATGAAACAGCGTTCGCCCAATGGCTCGAATCCGCGTTCGCCACTTTCAAGAGTCGGAATGAGGAGAAAGCCAAAGCCCCGCTAGACGCTCTGCGCGACCTTCACGAAGCGGGGGCTCTTTTGCTGACGACCAATTACGACAGCCTACTCAGTGACATCACTGGCGCGCGATGACAAGGCCAAGGAAATCGCCACTCGCGCAGGCAAGCCTCCGAACCTGCGGCCCATTGGCTATTCGTCGCACGACGAGTTGCCTGTCGTGCTTCGCTCAGTGACTCCGGCAGCTCGCTGCTGGCCGTTCGTTCGGATTGATGACGAATTTCCGCTTTTCCATGTTCCCGGGGCGAGTGACCCATTTCCAACCCGGCAGGAATACCTCGACGGAGATGTGCCGACCTTGACTGCCGATGCTGAACTGTTGACGCGGCTGCAAACGCATGGCTGGGCCTGCTGCATAGATGTGGCATCGGTTGGGAAGACAACGCTCGCTCTCCGAACGGCAACCACGCTCGAGCAGCGAGCGCACCCGGTCTTCTATCTCGACCTGAAAAGAGAACTTGAGGAAGACGCCGATGCGAGCCCTGTTGCGGCGGTCAATCGGCTTGCGCGCCCTGGCACGCTCCTGATTCTCGACAATACTCATTACCAGCCGGAACTCGCGCGTCAGCTTTGGCAGCAGTGGAACGCCAAGCCTTCCGACTGCAGAGGCCGACTCCTGCTCGTGGCAACTCGGATTCACCGGCCAGTCGTCCTCACACCGGAGCAGGATTTGATGTTTTTTGAAAAACACCCAGCGAATCCCGCTATTCTCCTTCAGCCCACCCCAGAGGACTTGGGCCATTTGGCAAAGCACCTCTATCACCGAGTTGGGGGCGCAAAATGCCCGCCCATGCCAGAACCGCCCGCAGAAGCTCTCGCCGAATGGCATCCCATCTATCGCGCGGCGCTGAATGCTTTCACCTTTGCAGTTTTGGCCAGCCTCGCGGATTTCCAAAAGGCCAAGTGGCCACTTCCTCCATCGCGAGCCTCCGCATGGGTTCGCAAACACTGGCTGGACAAACTCGATGCTCCAGAGCTTGAGAACGCAATTTGTTTAGCGGTTTTTGGAGCGCAAGAACTGGAGATGCTCGTCCGAGACGAAGCGCTTCCATGTCCAGGCGAAACAGAAAATCTATTCAGCCTTGGTCTCATAGCTCAGACGCGCTGCGGACGATTGAAACAATACCGCATGTTTGAGCTACGCGAGCCAGGATGGGGACGGCTGATTCTTGCGGCATTGGCGCAGCCTGTTGATGAGGAGCAGACCCTGTTCGCTGCTGCCTCCAGGCATTTGCAGACAGCAGTGGATTTAAGCGTGCGGTTGCGTCGTGATGGGGACTATGTCCGCCTGAAACGCCTTTGGGAATACCTAGCACCGAGAGCGGATGGGCTCGTAAACCAAACCTGGGATTTGTCGCTGACATACTTCCCAAATTTGGTTCGGTTGGCGAAAGCTGGTGGCCAACCTGAACTCGTCACTCGGTTTTGGAAAACCATCTCAGCGGACCTACACGCATTCGTCAAAGCGACCCGTGAGACTTCGCTGGAGAATGTTGGTTCGTTTCTCGGCGTGGCCAAGGAACACAAGCGCGACACCGCGCCGTTGTGGGACGCGTTGCTCGGCAAGCCCGGCGAGCCAGACCAACCAACGAAGCTGGCCGAGTTCGTCAAAGCGACCCGTGAGACTTCGCTGGAGAATGTTGGTTCGTTTCTCGGCGTGGCCAAGGA
>CALBIE010000182.1 GCA_937893495.1 uncultured Verrucomicrobiales bacterium
GGGGAGAGGGATGGGGTGAGGGGGCGTCCGGCTTCATGGAGAGGGATGGGGTGAGGGGGATTCCGGGTTCTGAGATGCATCTCGCATTCCCTGTATTTCGACAGCTTTCCCACATCTCTCGCAGACGACTGGCGATCAATCGCGCTTCCTTGCCGGCGGTTTCGAGGTCGGCCAATTCATCGGCTGCTCTTCCATCTTCGTCGCTGCCCTCTTGCGCGTCATCGGCATCACCTTTTACCAGGCACCAGAGTTCGATACGACGCGTCTCAGCCGAATCCGCCGTGACCGACAAACCGGCGCGCTGCCTGGGAGCGCCGAATTCCAATCGCGCGTTCTCATCGTATCGAACACCGCCGATGCTTTCGCGCATCAAGGGTTCGAACAACGCGTTTACGAAATTGAGAATCGCCTCACGACTGCGAAAATTTCCGGACAATGGCAGCGTTTCGCCATCCGCACCTGATTGCTCCCAGCGCGTGGCGTAGTCGAGAAAAATGCCCGGTTCGGCGAGGCGAAAGCGATAGATGCTCTGCTTCATATCGCCCACGAGAAAGCGATTGCCGCCATCCGCCACACGGCTGACCGCCGCGATGATGGCGTCCTGCGCGGCGTTGATGTCCTGGTATTCATCCACGAACACGTGCTGGAAGCGATCCCGGCATGCGACCGCGACACCGTTCGTTTCATCGCTCAAAAGTCTCAGCGCAAACTGCTCCAGGTCAGCAAAATCCAGTCCGCCCAAATCTCGTTTGGCCCGCGTGTATTCAGCGGCGAACTCGCGAGCCAGATCGAGAAGGATGCCCATCGGTCCGCGTATCCGCTGCCAGTCGTCGCGCAACGCGTCGTCATCATCATCGGAACCTGGCAATTGGGATCGGAGAAACCGGGCCTGGACAAAAAATTTATCCAGCCGCCCGTCGCACTTGGATTTAATCTTTTTCCACGCCTCCTCATTGTCCCAATCCCACTCGAGAAGAGCGTTTATCGCTTCGGCGAGCCGGGCCCGATTCGCCGTTTTGGAAACAGCTTGGAGGCAACCGCACAGCGTCGCGGCGTTTCGATTAAACTCGGGCTCCGCCTCCATGACGGGCAACCATTCCGCCGCCCAGGTGTGCGCCCCTTCAAGCAACCAGTCCGCCCAATCCTCGGGCTCGTCCGCGGCAAACCGACCTATTTCGCGCTCCAGCCACGCATCCGGATCCGGTCGGGCGTGGCGGTAACGGTGAATCTTCAGCACCAACTCCCGCAGACGGTCATCCGACGAACCGCCGTAAAGCCGGATCAATTCCGCGAATTCATCGGCCCCGGACTCGTATCGCTTCCGAAATAATTCATCGAGGACCTCGCGCATCATCGGTCCCGTCTGGCGTTCGTCGAGCACGCGAACCTGCGGGTCGAGATCGTGCAGATGGAAATTGGACGCGACCAGATCGAGACAGAAACTGTGCAGCGTGGAAATCTGCGCGCCATCGAGCAGATCGAGTTGTTCCTCGAAAAACCGGGCAACCTCCGACTCGCCGTTCGCTATCCGTTCGTCGCGAAACGCCTTCTCCAATGCCTCGCGCAGGCGAAGTCGCATCTCGGCCGCCGCTGCTTCCGTGAAGGTCACCAGCATCAGCGCGTCCACCGGGCAACGTTGATCGCGAATCAGATGCAGACAGCGCTCGACCAAGGTCGTCGTCTTACCCGTGCCCGCGCCGGCGACCACGAGCACATTACCCGTGGCGTCGATAGCGGCTTGTTGTTGCAAGGTGGGCATCAGTGGGGGAAGTGACGGAGTATTGGAGTAAAGGAGGGCGGAGTCGTACCAACTGAAAATGGCGTTGAGGCCGGGCCGACCGAAGACCGATCCGGAGCGCGGACTTCAGTCCGCAGAAACGTAGATTTTCCAATTGCGGTAGCTTCACCGGGCGGGGTGCCGAGGCCCATCAGTGGGCCGGAAATGCCGTCTGCATCAGAAACGTACGTGGACGGTGGCTGCGAATGGAAGTCTCTGCGGCATGAATGCCGCGCTCCCTCGGTGAAAGGGCTGGCAAATGCGCCATTCATACGGGTTCCCCCCCGGCTACCTTTGCCGTCTTCCCCGACCGCAACGGTCGATACGAATCGACCCAAGGATCGAAGCGGCACACGCCGCGGAATTCGCAGTATTCGCAGGCGATTTCCGAGCCCTTCCGAAATGGACTGACGGCGATGTCGCCATCGAGAATGCGCTGACCGAAATCATCGACCTTGGCCGTGGCGGTTTTCAGCACGGAAAAGAAATCATCCGCCTTCACCGCGTCGCCCTGACCTTTCCAGGGTTCAGCTTTTTTCGTGAATCGGTATTTGAACTGCCCGCTTTTTGCTTCCCGCCAATCCCCGTCGAACTGCTCCTGCCAGGTGGCGTTGTACCGCCCGGCGTGCTGGAAGGCCACGCCACCCGAATCCTCGTCCCGACTGTTCACGGTGCCTGCTCCGGCGCGCAGTCGCACATAAAACATGCCGGCTGGAATTACCGACTTCGCCCCCAGTCGTTCACGGACTTCGGGTATCTGAACAATGGAGTTGAGATAAAACGGCAACTGCAACTGAATGCCGTGTTCCAGTTTCCACGGCGTGAGTTTTTTCGCGCCGGACTTGTAATCAATCACCACGGCCAGCGCCTCGTCGGGATTGTCAGTGGGACAAACATCGACCCGATCAATCTTCCCGCGAAGCATCAGATGGCGGCCATCGGGCAGTTCATGGCACCATTCGATCGACAGATCACCCGGCATGCCAAACGATAATTCCGCGCAACGCGGATCAAAGGCGTAGCTGGTTCGCAACCAATTCACCGTCGCCCGGATCAATTCCTTGAGATTGCCGATCAATTCCAAGGCCTGGAACTGCCGGTCGGCGGTCGCGTTCATAAGACCATGCTTGTACGTGATCAGCTTTTGTTCACCGATCTGCCCGATAAGATCAGCGGCGGCATCGGGTGTGAGGTTGCGCCACTTTCGACCTTCCATTGTGGCCTCCGCGTGAAACGTCTCGAGAATCTCGTGCTGAAAACTGCCCTGCTCGGCGTAATCGACCTCGAACTCCTCGCGTTCTTCCAACTTCAGGCCACGACTGGCGAAGAACTTGAACGGGCATTCGCCAAAGCGTTCGAGGGAACTGACAGACAGCTTGGCTTCTCCGCCGAACAACTGCTCGACGGATTCCGCGTCCAGCCGGGTTTCGAGCGCGTGATTCGGCAGTTCCCGCCAGCGTTCAACCGTCGATTGCAATGCGGGCAATTGGCCGAGTTGCGCAAGCTGTAGCGCAGGCGTCCCGCCTGTGGGGGGGCAATGGTTGCAAACCGACGGGTCCGGGAGATTCGAAAACCGGTCGTTGCAAGAAACGGTTCCGTGCAGGCTGGAAGCCTGCGCTACGGCGGCGAGAATCGGCCCAATCAATTCAACGGGCGAAACGGATTCAGCAATGAAATTTGTGACCGGTGCTGTTGTCGATTCCAGTCCGCCAAGCAGATGGCGGACGTGACTCACGATCAGGGATGGGTGGAGCGGTTTTCCATCCATGTCGGCGGACGAATACGTCAGTACGAGTCGTTCGGTCGCGCGGCTGGCGGCGATGTAGGCGAGATAGCGCTCGTGCCCCCGTGCGGCGCGGTGGCCATGCCCGACGGCGGCGGATTGATCGGCGAGTTGGTCGCGCTCGCGTTCCGTCAGCAGCACGGGTTTCGCAGAGCGCGCCGGGAACACCCCCTCGTTCAGGCCAAGCACGATGGCAAGTTTCAGATCCGGATTGCGCGAGCGATCCACGGCGCCGATGAGCACCTGATCGATGGCGGGCGGAATCACGCCGATGGTCAATCCGTTCAACCCTGAATCGACGATGGGCAACCATTCGTGCAAAGAAAATCCGCCGGCCGAATCCGGGAATGCGCGACGCAGGTTGTCGAGCCACTGGGCCATTTGACGCCACACTGTTCCGTGAATGGCCTCGGGTTCGTGATGGCGCTGGTGGCTGCCGTCTTTGGTAAACTTTTTCGTGCTCCATTCATCGAGCCGACGTTCCACCTTCAATTCCCGCCAGAGGGTGACGACGGCGTCGGCCAGTTCCGCGCTTGAGATGGATTTGGCTTTCAGTGAATCGCGAAAGTGTCCGAACGGGGGGATGATTTTACCGCGAATCTTTTCCAGCCGGTCGCTTTGGCGGTTCGAGTCTCGGATGCGGCTTTCCATCGCCACGCCGACAGACAGATCGGTTGCCGCCTTCCCCCTCACCCCGGCCCTCTCCCCCAATGGGGAAGAGGGTGCCTGAAGGGCGGGTGCTGGGGAGGGCGATTCCCGCTCTTCCGCAGTCGGTATCTCCAATGGTGCAAACCACCGGTCACCGGACCAGCCATGGGCGAGTGCGGCGTTTTCCAGTTCGTCAACCTGTCCGTCGGTCAATGGCGTGAGCCCGGTTTTGAGCACGCCAAACCAATCGGCGGTCTGCCAATGATACGCAACGGTGCGGAGTGCAAACCGCGTCAACTCGGCCAATGGGTGATGGGCGACTGGTTCGCGCTGGTCGAGGAAACAGGGGATTCCGTAGCGGGTGAATACGCGGCGAATCGGCGCGGCGTATTGTTCAAGCGAGCGCACCATGACGGCGGTCTCGCGATAGCGGCCGCCCGCCTGCACGTGCCGGATGATCTCACGGGCGGCGTGGACGGCTTCGTATTCGGGATTGGCGCACTCAGTCAGTCGAATGCGCGTTGGCAGGTCGTTGCTCACATTGTCGGGCAACTCGTCGGTGGTGAAGTGAGTCCATTGTTTCTCCAACCATGCCAACGCGGGACGATTGGCAAAGCGACCGACAGCAGCCGAACGCGGCAACTCTTCCGTGATCAGTTCGATGTCGGGTGAACCGGCCAGTTGATCGCGGCAGGCGCAGAAGGAGTGGCCGACCATCGACCAGATGGAGTTCCACGGCGGTGCGGTTTCGGGTGCGGAATCGAGGCAGAACGCCAGCGTTGCAGCCGAGCAGAATGGCAGGACGGCGTGCAGGAGATTGATTTCCTGCGGCGTCATTTCAGCGAAGCCGTCGAGCCAGAGGCCGGTAATTTGCAGGTCGGATATTGGATCGCGTGGCGCAGGCGTCCCGCCTGTGGGGGGTGGATTGTTGCCAACCGAAAGGTCCGGGTGATTCGAGGTCGCGTTGCTGCGAGAAACAGTTCCGTGCAGGCTGGAAGCCTGCGCTACGAAGGCGTCGGCCGCGATATCCAACAGGTGATCGGAATCCTCAATTTCGTTCGCGGCCAGCCAGTCGCGATAGCCGCGCATGAGCAGCGCGAGATCGTGGAGCTTGAGGCGCAGGGTTTCGGGATCGGTTACCCCCACGGCGATTTCGGCCAACCGGTCCGGGCTGATGCGCTGTCGTTGAAATTCGCGCAGCACCTGACTGAGCTGGCCGGCCAGTCCGGGCCGAAGGGCGCTGGCGCGGTAGAGTTGCAGTTCGTCGCGATGCCGGGCGAGCAAGGCGCGCAGCACCATGACGCGACCTTCTTCATCGAGCAGTTTCGGCGCGGTGAACGCGAGTTCATCCAGGACGAAGCGGGCGAGACGGTCGAAGGAAACGATTTGCAGGCGGGTAAATCCGGCGAGTTCGGGATCGGCGAGGAGTTGGCGTTCGAGCTGGAAGGTGGCCTGCTTGGGCGCGAGCAGGATCAACGGCGGCCCGAGCGGCTCGGCCTTGAGCCGGTCGCGGATCTCCGAGAGACAGCGCCAGGTCTTGCCGCTGCCCGCCGGACCGATGAGAAAACGCACCTGCATTCGCGAGAGATGAAATCAGATTTGCGATTCAATTGCCAACGCGGGGATTGTGGCACAGACCGTGCGACATTGGCGGTCCAATCGGGGAAACTATTGCAAAAGAATGGAGGCGAATGATGCGAACCGGTGGAAGCGCCAAGCTTGCACACGATGAATGGATGCGTCATTGTCCGGCAATCGTTGAAAAACTCTTCAGTGATTCCACCTATGAAACATTCACTTTCTCGTCGTCAGTTTGTCAAAAATTCAGCCCTCGCAGGCGGTGCGCTCGGGCTACTGGAATTCGGATTACCACCAGTCTCGGCAGCGGATGCAAAACTGGAGTCGAATCACGTCCGATTTGACCCTTCATTGGAACCTTTGGTGCGACTGTTGGAAGACACGCCGCGCGGCCGGGTCATCGAGGAATTCGCGAGCCGCGTCAAGGCGGGCCTCAGTTATCGCGAAGTTGTGGCGGCTTTGCTGCTCGCGGGTGTGCGCAACATTCAACCGCGACCCGTCGGCTTCAAGTTTCACGCCGTGCTGGTGGTCAACTCCGCGCATCAGGCCAGTCTCGCTTCATCGCCGAATGATCGTTGGCTGCCGATTTTCTGGGCGTTGGATCAGTTCAAGAGTTCGCAGGCGCGAGATGCGCAGGAAGGCGACTGGACGATGGCCGCCGTGGATGAAAAGTCGGTTCCGCCGTCACACCAGGCTCGCGCGGCGTTTGTCGCGGCGATGGACAACTGGGATGAAGCCAAAACGGACGCGGCGACGGCGGGACTGGCGCGGTCGGCCGGGGCGCACGAGCTGTTTGAATTGTTTTGTCGATACGGCGCGCGGGATTTTCGGGACATCGGGCACAAGGCGATTTACGTGGCGAACAGTTGGCGCGCGTTGCAGTGCATCGGCTGGCAACACTCCGAACCCGTGCTGCGCTCGCTCGCGTACGCGCTGTTGCAACATGAGGGAAGCAACCCGGCCCGGCGCGACGCGGAGGCGGACAAACCCTGGAAGCGGAATCTCGAACTCGCAAAGAAGATTCGCAAGGAGTGGACCGGTGGCAAAACCGATTCCGGCGCGACGGCCGCGTTCCTGTCAACCGTGCGGAGCGGTTCATCGGAGGACGCCGGCGATCAGGTGATTGAGATGCTCAATCGCGGCGTGGCGGCGGTTTCCATCTGGGATGGAATCTTCGATGCTGCGGGTGAATTGGTGATGCGCAAGCCCGGCATTCCGTCCATCCATGCCATCACGACGGCGAACGCGCTGCATTACGCGTTTCAAACGAGCGGCAACGATGAGACTCGGCGGATGTTGCTGCTGCAAGCGGCGGCGTTCACGCCCCTGTTTCGTGGGCGCGCAGGCGGTGTCAAAGATCAACCCATTGACAAACTGGAAACTGAAAAGACGCAATCACCCGGTGATGAGGCGGTCGAAGAGATCTTCGCAAATGTCAGTCGCAGCCGACTCAAAGCGGCGCGGCAGGCGCTCGGATTCCTCAAAGGCACGGACGAAGCCCGGGCGTTCATTGCCCAGGCGCGGCGGCTCATCTTTCTCAAGGGTGAAAACTCGCATGACTACAAATTCAGCTCCGCGGTATTGGAGGATTATCAAAACATCTCGCCGGAGTGGAGAAATCGGTATCTGGCGGCGAGCGTGTTCTGGTTGCGCGGTTCGGGAGGGAAAGACACGCAACTTTCTGAGCGGATTCGATCGGCGATTGGGTAGGATAGAGTTTAATTAAGCGGCCCCAGATCCACTCCGTCGCGGGTGATGACGGCCATCTGGCGCTGGCCGCCGAAAACTTCCTCGCCGGCCTGCTTCTGCCGTTCCTCGGCGATGGCATAGAGCTTCTTCACCAGTTCCATCGAGTATTCCACGGGTGATGACGCGATCTTTTTGGCGCTGAACTCCTTGTCGATGGGTTTACCGAGATATTCGCGGAGATGCTTCAGGCCGCCACCGCCGATCACGAGTTCGTTGTGCGGCATCATGGCGGTGCGGACACGATTGGTGCCGGAATGTTGCCAGACCAGTTCGGCGATCTCGGGATTGGTGGTGCAGGGCCAGAATCCCGCGAACCAAAGACCGAACAGATTACCCCGGGGAGAACTTTTGAGCGTCTGGCTCACGACCGAGTCGAGGCGGTTGATGGTGGTCGCCATGGCCACATTCAGTCCTTTTACCCAGGCGTCGGTTTGGACCCGCTGAAAGTTCTCGTTGGTCAGGAGGGAATCAATCCGGAGGCCGCCCACTTCGTTCTGACCATGATGGGCCAACACACACGGACGCCCCTTGACGGCAAAGACTTTTTTCAAATCGAGTCGTTCAACGACGGTCTTGTCGTCCGTCGTGCGAAGTGAAATCCCGTCCGCAAGTACGACGACGAAGTCTTTTCCGCGGACACCAAGCAGCAATGACATGCGCGGATTGTGGATCGGAGGTGGGGATATCGAAACGGAATTATCGTGGTTCTTCCTCGGTAAACAAAGTTTGGCAAAACGAGCTGTTGTTCCCTTTTGAAAAAGGAAAAACCGATGGTCGCTGCCAAGGTATTCAGCAAACGCGTGTGTTGAGCACCGGAAAAAACGCGCCAGCATCCTGGAGTGCGCGCGCTGCTGCGCCGCTTTCGGGCGAGCTTCCAGCAGGAGTTCTGAATGGGGTTTTAGGGCGTGCGGGCGGTGTCCGATACAGCGAAAGCGTAAGATTTCCCATGAGTTCGGTATACCTTTCACAATGCCGCAAGGAAAGCGGTGTCGAGCCACCGCACTCCAAGACGCTGGCGCGCGGCATCAAGCGATCAATGTCCGCGACTGTCGTCCGTCGGTATATTGATTCACCTACGCCTTCATCAGGCTGCCACAAACCTGAACAAACTTCGCCATTTCCTTCTCCGTGCCGATGGTGACGCGGATGTAGTTGCGGGTTTCGGGATACTTGAACCAGCGGACAAGGAGTTTGCGGTCGCGGAGCTTCGCCAGCCATTGTTCGGCGGGGAATTTCGGCGGTTTGGCGAAGATGAAATTGGTGGAGCTTGGCAAGACTTCGAAACCAAGTTTCGTCAGTTGCGCTGACACCTTTTCGCGCGTCGCGATGATGCGTTTGAAGTTGCGCCGGTAATACGCGAGGTCGCCGAGTGTCGCGAGTGCCCCAACCTGACCGAGGCCGTTGACGTTGTAGCTGTCGCGAATCCGGTCGAGGGTGGAAATCATTTCCGGATGACCGATGAAGTAACCGATGCGTTGGAAGCAGAGCGAGTAGGCCTTGCTGAAGGTGCGGGAGACGAGGACGTGCGGATGCTTCAGCGCGAGTTCAAGGGCGTTCTCCTTCGCAAAATCCACATAGGCTTCGTCGAGGATGACGACGCCTTTCGTCGCGCGGCAGAGTTTTGCCAATTCAGCGGTCGAATACCCGCGTCCGCTGGGGGCGTTGGGGGTGGTGATGTAGGTCAAGGCGGCGGAGAAGTCCCACTGTTTGCCACGACGCAACTGGTTGATTGTGGGCAGACTGAAATCGGGATTGAGCGGGACGGGGTTTTTGTGAGCGCCCTGGATGTCGGCGAGAATCGGATAAAGGGAATAGCTGGGATTGAAGTATTGAATTGTCGCGGCGCTCCGTGGCGCAGGCGTCCCGCCTGTGTCGAGGCGAGAATTGACACTTGATGGCTTCGAGTCATCCGAATGTTGGTTTGGGCTGGTGTGAGCCTCGTGCAGGCTGGAAGCCTGCGCTACGAAGCCACGGGTGGCCAACGCGAGCAGTTCGTCGGAACCGTTGCCGATGATGATGTTTTCCGGAGCGCAGCCGTGCAGTTTCGCCAGCTTTTCGCGAAGGGGTTGCGCGGCGGGATTGGGATAGAGGCGCAGGCGTCCGTCCACGGCCTGTCGGATTGCGGAAAGGACTTTTGGCGAAGGTGGATACGGGTTCTCGTTCGTGTTAAGCTTGATGAGCCCACGGACTTTTGGTTGCTCACCAGGAACGTAGGCGTGGATTTTCCGGACATGGGGCCGGACAAGTTGGCGAAGATTCATTTCTTACGCGCGGCGGATTTAGGCTTGGCAATGGCTTTCTTCGTCCTGGCGGCAGTCTTCCGGTCGGGGGCGAGGCGGATGCGAGCGGAATCACCGTGGGCGTCCAGGCCTTCAATCTCGGAAAACTTGAGTACCGACTTGAGGGCCGACGAAAGGGCCGACTTGCTGTACTCCACAACGCTGGTCCGGCGTTGAAACTGATCCACCGTCAAACCGGAGAACGCCTTTCCGGCACCACCGGTAGGCAATGTGTGGCTCGGCCCGGCCACGTAGTCACCCAGAACGGTCGGTGTGTATGGACCCACGAAAATACCACCCGCCGTCGTGATGCCGTCGATCGCCTTCTGCTTCTGTTTCACCATGATTTCGCAGTGTTCCGGCGCGATTTCGTTCGCCAACGCGATTCCCTCATCGAGATCCTTTACCTGAATCAACCAACCGTTGTTGTTGAGAGCAGTCTCGATGAATTTGTAACGGGGATAGTTGGGAACCGTTTTTCGAATCTCACGTTCGACTGCATTAAGAACCTTTACCGAGGTCGTGATCAGCCAGGCACGCTCAAATCCGGAACCATGTTCGGCCTGGGCAATCATGTCCGCGGCGATATGTTTCGGATTGGCGGTCTCATCGGCCAGGACCAACACCTCGCTCGGACCCGGCAACAGGTCGATGCCCACTCGCCCCACCAAAAGACGCTTGGCAGCCACTACATAGGCGTTACCAGGGCCGAAGATCTTCTGCACCCGATTAATGGTCCTGGTTCCCAGAGCCATGGCGGCAATCGCGTGCGCCCCCCCCATGCGATAGATCTCTGTGGCACCGGCAAAATTGGCGGCAAAGAGAATGGCCGCGTTGATTTCACCGTGCTTGCCGCAGGGGGTGCAAACGACGATTTCCCGGCAACCCGCCACCCGGGCCAGTGAAATGGTCATCAGACACGTGGAAACGAGCGGAGCCGTTCCTCCGGGAATGTAAACGCCGACGCGCTGATAGGGATCAAACTTTTCCCCCACCGTTGCGCCATGGGAATTGCGGCTGGACCAGTTCTTTCGTAGCGACTTTTTTGCAAACGCGGTGATGTTCTTGTCGGCTTCCTTGACGGCGGATCGGAGTTCTTCATCGGCTTTGAGGGAAGCATTGAAAAGTTCCGCCTGGGTGACACGAAAATGCTGGGGATTGAGTTCAGCTCCGTCGAAGCGACGGGAAAACTCCATCAATGCATCGTCACCCTGACCGGCGACGCCGGCAATAATTCCCCTGGCCCGTTCCTCGATCCCTTGATCAAATAAACTCGATGGGGCCGTCAAAAAGCGCAGTTTCTCCAGATACTCCGCATCGTCACGCCGCAGGATTTTCATGGGCGCAGACGCTAGAAGAAGGACCCGATAAAGTCAAAGATCACAAAAATTATCTTTATCCCCCGAATCAGCCCGTGCAGAGTATGCAAAATGAACGTAACTCCCGTATTCCCGGGCACTTACTACGTTTGCGCAGGCGGCAAAGCGTTGTTGGCCGGCTGCCCTCCGGAGGTGGTCAAAGTCCTGATGCAGCGAAAGCTGGCCTCGCCTGACGCAATTCTTCTCCCCGACATCCCGGTCTCCCATGGCGAATCACAAATCGCCATCGAGTTCCCGCTGTAC
>CALBIE010000183.1 GCA_937893495.1 uncultured Verrucomicrobiales bacterium
AGGTTGACTTCGGGGACGGCACGGAGATCGCTGAAAGGCACGAGGAGATGCCGGCGGACGAAGCGATGGCGAAACCTCCGCCGGTGAAACTAAAAGTCAAAGTAGTCGGGCCTGGCAATGCTGATGCTGAAAATGCCGGAGATGAAGCGGGTTCCATTTAGTCACTCTCGGTATTAAGCCAGCCTCGTCCTCGTCAACTGAAACTACATCTTCTTGGCGAGCAGTTCATCGTTCGTTTTGAACTTCCGCAGCGCTCCCGTGAGTGTTTCCATGGCTTCGACCGGACTCAGATCAATCATCATCCTGCGCAGTTTATGAATCGCCTCAATGTTCTTCGGCGGAAACAGCTTCTCTTCCTTCCGTGTGCCACTCTTGGGGATGTCAATCGCGGGATAAAGCCGCCGGTCAGAAAGCTTGCGGTCGAGAATCAACTCCATGTTGCCAGTGCCTTTGAACTCCTGGAAAATCAGTTCATCCATGCGCGAACCGGTGTCCACCAGTGCCGTTGCAATAATTGTCAGTGATCCGCCCTCTTCAATCTTGCGGGCGGCGGCAAACATTTTGCGTGGAATTTCCAGTGCACGAGCATCGACACCGCCGGACATGGTGCGGCCACTGCCGCCATGCACGCTGTTGTAGGCCCGGGCGACGCGGGTGATGGAATCCAGCAGCACGAACACGTCCTTACCGCACTCGACCATGCGGCGGCAGCGTTCGATGGTAAATCGCGAAAGCCTGACGTGTGTTTCCAGGTCCATGTCATTTGAGGAGGCAACCACTTCCGCCTTCACCGAGCGTTGAAAATCGGTCACTTCCTCAGGCCGTTCGTCGATGAGCAGGACAATGACCTCGACTTCGGGATGGTTGATGGCAACGGCGTTGGCAATCTGCTTGAGAATGGTCGTCTTGCCGGTGCGCGGCGGAGCGACGATTAACCCGCGGGTTCCCTTGCCGATGGGCGTCACGAGATCGATGATACGCGTCTCGAGGGCGTCCGAATCTGTTTCGAGGTTGATTTTTTCAATCGGATCAATGGTTGTCAGATTCTCGTACCGGACGGCCTTCGTGTATTCAATGAAGGGCATGCCATTGACGGATTTAACCTCCCGCAACTGAGGGCTGACGCCTCGATGGGGTGGTTGGAGCATGCCTTCAATCAGCGAACCTTCGCGAAGAAAATTGCGCTTGATGGTGTCAGGAGTGACAAAAATATCGGTCGGTTTTGGCTGATAGCGGTTTTCCGGCGAGCGGAGAAATCCGAATCCTTTTTCCGAGACTTCCAGAAATCCAGAACCTTTGTCCGGGAAATCGATGTCATTATTGCTCTTAATATTGTTGTGACGTGGTTTACCCATAATAACTCTTTCGGTTGCAAAGCTGGCTGGCGAATAATTGCCGCCCCTGACCTGAATGTGCGCCGTTCAAAGAATCCGTGATGATTCGCTGAATGACTGATTTGAAAATCGAAGTTTTCCAGCGATAACCTGCGATGCGGGCGTTTCTTTAAAGGCTGGACGGGTTCGATGCAATAACTATTTTCCGAAGAAATCCCAAAAACATTGAAATTCATGTAAAAGAGGCTGTCCTTGCGCGGTTCGGAGAATTTTCCTGACTGAAACAAACATTCGCATCACAATCTTCGAGACCCTGCACAATCAATGAATATTAGAGGAAATCCCGTGCGAACGGGTGCAACAGCCTTAATCGACGGAACATTGATTCTTCCCGATCGACTTGTCCCAGACGGAGTTGTCGTTATTAAGAACGGTAAACTGGTGGCTGTCGGGAGACGCGAGGATGTGCCGATACCTCGTGGGGCTCGTGTGTTCAATGCCGGTGGTGGCTATATTTCGCCCGGTTTCATTGATATTCACTGTCACGGAGGTGCCGGTGCGGATTTCATGGATGGAACTGTGACCGCAGTCAGAACCGCCTGTCGATCTCATGCCCGGCACGGGACGACCACCATTTTTCCGACTACGACCACGGGTACGCCTGATCAAATCAGCCGAATGCTGACCGCCTGCCGTACTGTGCAGGCATCTGGAATCGCCGCTGATGGCGCTCAGATTGGTGGTGTCCATTTGTATGGGCCTTACTTTGCTCCGGACAAGGTCGGATGTCATTCGCGGAAGAGTTGCCGAAATCCGCAGGCCCGGGAGTATGTGACGCATTTTCGGACCGGAATGGTCCGGGTGGCGACGTGCGCGGCGGAATTGCCCGGGGCATGTGAGTTTTATCGGTATGCGGCGGATCGTGGGTGTCTGGTTACTTGCGGGCATTCTAATGCCAGTTGGAGTGAAATGGACCAGGGTTTTCGCGCGGGCCTGCGCCATGTGGACCACTTCTGGTGCGCGATGAGTTCGGTAAACAGTTTGCGCGAGCGATTGGGCACGCCGATGCAAGGCTCCATGGAACAGTTCGTCCTGATGAATCGTGAGATGAGCACGGAGATAATCGCCGACGGATGCCACCTTGCTCCCGAATTGCTCGACTTCGGCTTTCGCATGTTGGGACCAGAACGATTGTGCCTGGTGACCGACTGCAATCGCGCGCTCGACATGCCGCCTGGACGGTATCGGTTCGGACCGAAATCAGATGGCTCCTGGTTTGAAAGCGATGGCAGGGTTGGTTTTCAACCGGGTGCTGGGCTGGCCAGCAGTGTGATGGGAATGGACACCATGGTGCGAAACATGATTCGGCAAACAAGCGCTGGTATTGTGAATGCCGTCCGCATGGCATCGCTGACACCGGCTCAGCGCGTGGGTATTTCTGGAGACACGGGTAGTCTTGAAATTGGTAAACGGGCGGATGTCGTTCTTATGAATTCAGACTACGAGGTGAAGAACGTCTGGCTGGCCGGCAACGGATACAGT